>NZ_CP115845.1 GCF_013318015.2 Agrobacterium tumefaciens
ATGTTGCAAGCCGTATACTCACACTCCGATGCAGAGCATCTACCATCTATGCTCTCAGCCGACGCCGCTGAGCTCCAACGACAATTGCAGCTACATCAGGCTCGCGTATTCCCTCCAACTTCCCAAAAAACAATCCGTCAATTCACTCCTAGCGAAGCAGCTGGCCTCATTGGAATCGGAGAGACATATCTTCGGCAGATCGCAGCTGAAATCAACGTGCCCGAGCCGTTGGCAAACGGCCGTAGAATGTACAGCCCTGTTGACATGGATCAGATCAGGGCCGCGCTCGACGTTAAAAATGGCGCGCCAAAATATGTTCCAAAGAGGCGTGGCCACGAGAAGCTTCAAGTTATCGCGGCAATGAACTTCAAAGGGGGGTCGGCTAAGACGACAACCTCCGCGCATCTTGCTCAATATCTCGCCCTACGCGGATACCGAACTCTCGCGATCGATCTTGATCCTCAAGCCTCGCTCAGCGCAATGTTCGGCCATCAACCGGAGCTGGATGTAGGGGAGGGGGAGACACTTCATGGCGCAATTCGCTATGACGATCCTCAGCCAATCTCCTCTATCGTTAGGTCGACGTACACCCCGAACCTCCACATTATTCCTGGGAATCTTGAGCTTATGGAGTTTGAGCACGAGACGCCCCGTTACATGGCGGGCGGCAATGTGGCGACCATGTTCTTTGCGAGAATTGGCGAGACACTCTCCGAGATCGAGAGCTTGTATGATGTGGTCATTGTCGACTGCCCGCCGCAACTTGGCTTTTTGACGATGTCCGCGCTCTGCGCGGCGACTTCTGTGCTCATAACTGTCCATCCTCAGATGCTGGATGTCATGTCGATGTCGCAGTTTCTGTCGATGACAAGCGAACTGATGAGTGTCGTTGAGAATGCTGGTGGCCGCACGAGTTACGACTGGATGCGCTACCTTCTTACTCGTTACGAGCCTAACGACGGCCCACAGGCTCAGATGTCGGGATTTATGAGAGCTATTTTTGGGAACAGGATGCTTCAGAACCCGATGTTGAAATCCACGGCGATTTCAGATGCCGGCGTAACAAAGCAAACCCTGTACGAAGTCGATAGGAGCCAGTTTACTCGTGGTACCTATGATCGAGCGATGGAATCCTTGAGTGCCGTGAACGGTGAAATCGAAGACTTGATACGAGCCGTCTGGGGAAGGAAATAATCGATGGCACGAAAAAATCTAATCGGTGTTTCCGACGAAACCGGATCTACTGCTTCAATGCCGTCGCCGAATGCATCTGGCCGTCCTCTTGCGGGCTTTGTCCCACCACCGCGTCCTACTGGACCGGTAGGCGGGATTACGAAATCGCTCAGCAATATCACATCGACTATGGAGCGTGCGCAAGGCATTGAGAAACAGCTCGCTGAAGGTCAAACAATCATCGACCTCGATCCTAACCTGGTCGACTCTTCTTTTGTAAGTGATCGCCTGGCGCTTGACGAAGCCAAACTCGCTACGCTTGCCGAACAAATTCGTGAAAATGGGCAGCAGGTTCCCATCCTCGTTCGTCCTCATCCGGACACTATCGGGCGCTTCCAGGTAGCATATGGCCACCGTCGCCTGGCGGCAGTGCGGCGACTTCAGGTTAAGGTTAGGGCAGTTGTTCGCGATCTCACAGATGATCAGCTAGTTGTGAGTCAGGGCCAAGAGAACAACGCTAGGACCAACCTTTCCTATATTGAGCGCGCGCTCTTTGCTGCGAAGCTTGAGGACAGGTCCTTCACTCGCGAGATCATAATGTCTGCTTTGGGTGTCGATAAAGCAGCCTTATCGAAAATGTTAAGTGTGGTGAAACAGGTGCCGACAACTCTTATAGAGGCTATTGGTGCTGCACCCGAGGTTGGTCGACGTCGTTGGATGGAATTTGCTGAGAAGCTCGACGCCTCGAAAATATCCACCATTCTGGAGTTCTTGAAATCTGAGGAAGCGCTGGCGGCTACGAGCGATGAGCGTTTTCAACTAGCGTTCTCCCAAGCCATCAACAAGCGAGGCAAAGCAGCCGAAAGCTCTTCGACGCAGGCCGTGGGTTTTACTTGGTCGCCAGTCGACAACTCGGAGACAGTGAGAGTCCAGTTCAGCCAGACTGCAAAGAAAGGCGTTCTATCGGTGGAAGCCAAGGACGGGCCTCAATTTGCAGAATACATCTCATCTCAGTTGGAGAGCCTTTATGTGGCCTTCAGGAGATCAGAAAAAGAAAGAGCAGGAGACTAACACAGCAAAAGAAAAAGGCCCCCAAACGACCCAAGTCGCGGAAGCCCTTCTCGTATTCCCTAAGCAAGAATGAGAATCGCACTTCCACGAATCCTAGTCAAGTGTCTTTGGCATCGTTTTGGTGAGTGGATTTCTTTTGCCTTTTGAAAGGTGAAAGACGATGCAAATTGGAAGTGTAACGACGCCGTTCGGGCGGCGCCCGGCGAAGCTTGCTCTCGTGAAACGGCAGCTCGAAACCAAAGAACTCAAACAAGCTAGGTCTGTCGAGAAGTGGAAAGTATTTCGCGACACCTGCGAAGCACGAGAGCTGCTGGGCGTCCAGGACCGCGCGCTCGCCGTACTGAACGCGCTCTTGACGTTCTACCCGGAAACGGACCTCCATAACGATGGAGCCCTTGTGGTGTTCCCGTCGAACGCGCAGCTCACCGTGCGTTCGCATGGCATCTCCGGAAGAACGTTGCGCCGCAATATCGCTGCCCTGATCGATGCCGGGCTTATCGAACGCCATGACAGCCCAAACGGCAAGCGCTACGCGCACCGTGATCGTACAGGCGACATCGAGGAGGCGTTTGGCTTCAGCTTGGCACCGTTACTCGCCCGGGCCGGAGAGATCGCTCATATGGCGCAGAAGGTTGCCGAGGAAACCCGGCTGCTGAAGCGGACAAAGGAAGCACTCACCATCTGCCGGCGCGATGTCCGCAAGCTCATCAGTGCGGCCCTCGAGGAGGGTGCTGAGGGTGACTGGGCAGCGAACGAGGCCATTTATCTTTCCCTCGTTGGACGCCTCACACGTAACCCAGAGCACTCCTTGATCAAATCCATTCTTGATGAAATGCGCCTCTTGCGCGAGGAGATTATCAACCTGCTGGAAATCCAGTTAAAAGCTGAAAATATGACCACCAATGACGGTCATAATGACCGCCACATACAGAATTCAAATACCGAATCCATCAATGAACTTGAACCTAGCTTCGAAATGAAGCAGGGCGCCACGGCAGTGCAGGAACCGAAGCCAAGGAGTGAGCCGGTAAAGACGTTCCCGTTAGGAGTGGTGCTGAAGGCTTGCCCGCAGATTATGGACTACGGGCCGGGAGGGGCGATCGGAAGCTGGCGCGACCTTATGTCGGCCGCGGTCGTGGTCAGATCCATGCTGGGTGTGAGCCCATCAGCCTACCAGGATGCCTGCGAAATCATGGGCCCGGAAAACGCGGCGGCCACGATTGCCTGCATTCTCGAGAAGGCAGGGCAGATCAATTCGGCCGGTGGATATCTCAGGGATCTGACGTCGAAAGCGGGCCGAGGAGAATTCTCACTCGGGCCACCCATCATGGCGTTGTTGCGAGCGAATGGGGGAGGGGCGCTCAAACGTGCGTAACGCATAGGCCTCCGGCGACCTTCACTGCTTTTTGTTCCACCGGCGATTGCTTGACTCCTCTCGAGGATGAGAACATTTATAGAACAAAAAGGAAGGATCAATGCCAGCGCCACTCCTGAAATCAACCGATATTCATACCACGATCAGGAAGCCGCTTAGCTGGCCCATGCTGATATGCCATCAAAATGAATGGCAGGTTTGTTACAAGGCGAAGGGAAAGCTTGACTGGCGCACCGTCATTGCATGGGTGTACGGCCGGGAAAGCATCTTCTTTTGTGAAGTCGGGCAGGAGCAACATGTGGTGGACTTGCCAGACCCTAAGAAGGTGCCGTTCTACGACGCCAACTTTCCTTTCACCGTGGATGAAGTCAACGAGGACGGCTTTCGCTTCAAGGAGCTTGCCGGCGCTGAGAACATCGTGGCCGCGAATGCGGCTTATCAGGTCTATAGACACAATTGCAGCGGCATCGTGCGGTTGCGGCACGGCGGCCGGTTGGTGCGAAGATCCGATTGCGACGAATGAGAAATCTTGTTGGACAACGGGGGAGGGCACCCCTTAGCAGGGGTGCGTACTTCAATGGCGGCGTTTACGGTTCGCCTGACGATTGATTTTCTCCACCTGAGTTATCATCGCCAGCAGGTCATGGATCAGCTCGTCTGGCAGGTTTGCCAGTTTTACGTAAAGCTCTGACCGTTCTGCAGCAGCTTCCTGGCTACCCCCAAAGAGGTGAGGCGCTACCGAAAACAACATTTCGGTTGGATGGAACCCTAGCACTTCGCTTAGCACAATGACTCGGTTCAAGTTCAGTTTCAGCAAGTTCCGCTCATACCGACCATAGACTTGCTGAGAAAGACCAAGGAGACTACTCATATCTCCCTGCTTTAGCCCCTTTTTCTCCCGAGCCGCTTTAAGAAACTGCGATGCGCGCGCATCGAGCTCTTCAATCGGGGTTACGCCATCGAATCCAGGTTTCCGATATACTTCCTTATCGGAATCGGGATCGGTAGTGGCCACCAGATGCTCTTGTCGGGCATACACGACATGCGCGGGAGCAGAACGCGGATCGAACTCATCGTCATCGAAATTGTCGTCTTCCCAATTGTTGTCACCGCTCACGCCGCTCAACCCCCTGTTTGAAGCCCAGCCTTATAAAATCAGTGGGCCTCTTTGTTACCATCTACCGTTTTTGGCATATCTGAGGCGCATCATAAAGGGTAGCCCAAACCACAACCTTTTCGCCGCCCAATGATACTGCATGGTTTATCGCGCATAAACCACCCGTCAGAATAGATGGAAAGGGATTGCCTAGTAGCCTGCTTCCTCAAGATATTTCCGAATGGCGTCGCGGACAATCGCTGCCATTTTGACTTCGTTCTCGGTGGCTGCCCGGTTCAGGCGACGTTTCAGATCAGGTTCAAGCGGGACATTGATGAAACGCTGAGCCTCTCTCGCCTGCTGGCGCCTCAAGCTCCGCAGTCGATGAATACCGTCTTGCGAGGCAACATGGCGTTCATCACTGCGTGCTCTCTGGACTTCAGGGTCGGCGCTTATCAGAACTTCTTTCTCCTGAGACTTATCACGTCGCGGCGTCTCAACGTGGATTGTCGCCTCGCCTTCAGCTGGACGCACCCGAGGTGCCACCTGGAATTCTTCAGCGCTCGTCTTTTCTTTAGCCATTCTGGTTTCTTTCAAAGATCACGCTGGGAACGTTAAGAAGCTCTTGAACGAACGCTTTTGTTTCCGCGCGGCCTTTCTTCACTGGTTCCGTAAGGTCGAGCATTTGGAGCGTACCTAGTCCACTCCGTATCTCGCGATAGCAGTTTCGTTCGGTAAGCTCCGTCTCCAAAAGCACGCTGTCATAGCCCGATTGTTCAAGCTTCTCGGAAAACTGCCTGATGATACGATATTCGGCCAGATTACGGTTAGGGACTGTTATCCTCGTCCTGAATATGGCCTGGGGGATAGCTCGGCCAAGGGTGTCGCCTACCGACGCAGCCAATTCGGCGGCTTCCCCAACGGCCTTGATCTCATCTTGATTTGGCTGGACCGGCGTCATTATCAATTCCGAGCGTTCCAGTACGGCGCTGATAAGCGATGAATCCACGCCTGGTGCATCTATTACAATGAAGTCAGACTGCCCTGCTGCGTGATCAATCGCTTCATTCAAGCTCTCGCGACGAGCGGCAACAACCATCGAAACATTCGCCGGTCGGTTATCTTTTTGGATCGAACGCTCCCACCACTCCGTAAGGTTACGGCGCGCGTCTGCGTCGATCATCAAAACCGATTTTCCCTCAAGCGCCAATTCACCTGCGACCAAGATAGCGGCGGTGGTTTTACCGGCTCCGCCTTTACCACTAACCGCTGAGATAATACGAACCATCCCACTCTCCACACATACTTATGGTTGACCAAATTGAGCCGGCCCCCCGCCTTCGCGTTCTAGTGCGCAGCACTACAGCTACTCGTGAGCGCCATCCGTCTCAACAATCCGAAAATACCATTTGGGTGTATCATGCAGACCATCGGTCGCGCAATACATAACCGTAATGGGAACATACAGAGTTGCGCTAGTGGAGTTGCGAGCCGTCGTTATGTGGTGTTGGTTCACACGATATTGCACCTCCATACAACACATTTGTTGTGACTTATGGCGCAGGAATACCCTTCCCCAAAGGCTTTCCGCAATTTCAAGCTCTTCCGTCTTGGTTGTGAACCCCGGAGCCGCGCAGGTTCTGACTGCTGCGAACGCACGCAGTCGGCAAGGGCGAAAGAGCGGAGCGTCCCTTGCAAGACGAGTACGATTGGCAGCAAAAAAGAAACCAGCGGACCGAGGTGAACCCTGGTGAGCGCCCGCAAGGATCAAAACGGAGGCCGGCTGGCCGACCATCATAAAGTGCGAGCGCAGTGAGCGCTATAAAGGTCAATTGAAATGGGCTGACTATTACTCTTTTGGTTTGGCAGGATACGCAATTTCGTGGTACGAAAATTGCTGACCTCGATAGATCGAGGGGTAATTGGCATTGGATTGACTGGTGAGGACTGTTTGACCCGAGCTCTGAAAGGGAAGGTGGGACGCCCAAAGGCCGCGTCTACGCTTGCGAAAACCGTAAAAATCCGCCTCAGCGACGCGGAGTTAGCGTCGGTTAAAGCGGCGGCCGGCGAGGCAGGGATGACGGTCTCAGCCTTCGTTCGCTCTCTATCATTGCAGGGTGCCGGCGTCCGTCCGATCTTCAATGACAGCGACCGCGCGGCGCTCTCGATCCTCTACGAGAATATGCGGAAAATCGGCGTGAATCTAAATCAGGTGACCCGAGCCATCAATTCCGGACGAGCGGTGCATCCAGAAGAGGTCATGATAACCCTTCGAAATGTGGAGTTGGTCGCTACTGGTGTGGCCGTAGAATTGAGAAACACAGCCAGGCGCGCGGGCAATGCGCGGCGTGAATCGTAATGTCTGATATTTTTCCCGGGTTTTTTGAGGCGGAATGGGAGCGCCAGAAGGCTATTCTTCTTGATGACAAGGAGCGGATCAAGTCGGCGTCGCGTCCTTTAGACGAAGAAATGCGAAAAAGGGGAGGTGGCGGAGGATCATCTTTTCGCTCTGGCATGAGCAAAGGGTTGACCTCGCGCTTGCGTGTAGCAAGTGGAACCCAGACCGTGTTTGGCGCAAACCCTGCATTCTCAAGTCAATCCCCGCCACGCCCGGTTGTGGATCGATTGGCGGCCGTCGCCAACGGAAGTCAACCGGCTGTTGTCAAAATGGCCTCGTATGGGGGCGGCGCGCGTTTGGGGGCGATGTCGTCTTATGTCTCGCGTGATGGAGAAATCTCACTTGAAAATGAGCGTGGTGAACGTCTTCAGGGCAAAGAGGATCTCGCGAGGCTTCGGGAGGAGTGGGAGCCATTTTTCCAAGGGCGCAACGACAGTCGGGATATTGCTGGGTTTGAGATCGCGATCGGCACACCCGGTTTTCGGAATGAGGGCGATATTCATGCCTTTGTTCAGGGTGTGATGAAGGAGGGGTTTGGAGGGCGGCATTTCGCTTATGGGATCAGCCAGCCGGCGCAGGGTTTAATCAATATCAGCGGCGTGTTGGTGCTGCGCGATAAGGATGGTGCGCGCCTCACAGGCGACCACGAGGCTGCAGAAATCGTTCGTGAGCGACTGGCGGAGATAGGAAACAGGTCGGCTAAAGTCTCTTTCACTGGCTTTGGGAACGGTGTCGAGTATGGAACTGCGCGTTTAAGAAGCCTCATAGATGCGCATGGAGGAGCTGTGCGCGATGACCGGGGCCAGTCTATCGAGAATCCTAAGTCTGCCGGCGACCTGGTGCAGCGTCAGTGGCGACGTGACTTGCATAGTCGTCGAGGGCGCGATGTCATGCATGTTATTCTCTCGGCGCGCGCCGACACAGACGCTGACGCTTTCGAGGCCGCTGCTCGTGATTTCTTGGGCCAGCAGTTCGCCGGGTTCAAGTACGCCTTCGCTATGCACGATCCCAAGAATGACCCTAAAGATGAAAACGACGGCGGGAAGCGTCCTCATATTCACGTTCATGCCCTTGTTGTGATGCGCAACGAGTATGGAGAGCGCATCACTACAAGCCCCGCAGAATTTCGGCAGTGGCGCGAATTGCTAGCCGAAAAGGCGCGCGAAAACGGAATCTCAATGGAAATGACCGACCGGCGAGATTTGGCGTCGGCTCCCGCTTTCACAAAGAACCAGGTGCGCGCCACCAACACAGTAGGACGCACCAAACATATTGGAACGTCGGCTGCGGCCCAGGCGCGGTACGACGCCAAGCGAGCGGAAGAGCCAAGTATCCTCCGGACCGATCGCAGCATTCGTTATACCGAAAATGTCCTATCAGCTTGGAAAGAGATATCCGAGAATGGTAGCTCAGTGACTATTTCGGAAAGAGCGAAATATGCGCAATCTTCCGTCGTTTCAGCGCTTCTAAAAGCCATTTCAGACCCCGAACCAATCAAATATGTTACCAATGACGTATTTTCTAGAGCGTCTAATATGGTAACATTGTTTGACGCAGTAAAAGAGGGTGTGCGCATGAACGATTTAACTGTTGAAGATTTCCCTGCTTATGCAGAAGGCGTGCAGAAGGCGCTAGATAATATAAAATCTGTCGTGGCGCTTCCAGAAGATCTGGCAACGTTCGAAGCGCTTGAAAAGCAAGCTATAGACCGACTGGCTGCAAAGCAGCGTTCACTATTGGCGGCCGAGAAACTCGAAACTGCGGCTGATAAGAGCCGACCCAACTCGATTTCTCGTGAGAGCGGCTCTCCAGTGGCCGCATTGAGCCCAATGCAGTTGGCGGCCACGGTACTCGATGGCCTGACTGCAAATGTGTCAGAGGCCATGAAGGATGTACTAAAGGATGAACGCGCCGAGGACGAGCAATCGACAAAGCTGAAACCCGATGAACCGAGGATCGAAACCGAAGCTGCGCCGGCTACGGCGGCAAAGGGCGCGGCTGCCGAGGTGGATAGCGAAGAAACCGAGAAGGGCAATCGAGGTTTCCCGGCTGAAATATCGCGTCAGTATTACCTACAGCACACCCAGATTGGCACGACGCGGGTATTTGCAGATTCCAAGGGTATGCGTGAAGTATTCCAGGATGCCGGGGAGAAGATGCGCACCAAGACCTTCGATCCGACCGCGGTTCGCCTGATGGTCGATACAGCGGCGCATCGTGGATGGACGAGTATCGAGATAAAGGGATCGCCGGAATTTCGCCGGGAGGCTTGGTTGGAAGGTCAGTCCCGAGGTATTGCCGTGAAGGGCTATTCCCCAACTGAACTCGACTGGCAGGAGGTTACTCGTCGCGAACAGGCGCATCTGAAGAATGAGATCCGCCATGTTGAGGAGAAGGCACTTGAGCCGAGGTCATCCGCACCAGGCGTTGAGTCTGGGCAACGGGCTTCCGACGGGTCGACGGTACATCCAAGAGAAGTAGGAGCGCCAGCTGTTGCCGAGGCGAAAGGACAATCATTCCGCGACGGTGTCAACGGTGTTTTGGTTGAGCAAGGTCAGAAGCACTATCAGGACAATCCAAAGAACGAACAGTCCAGCTATGTCGTGCTTCGAACCGCGGAAGGGGATCGCACGGTTTGGGGCGTTGGAATTCCGGATGCACTCTATCGGGCCGATGCAAAAGAAGGGGATACGATCACTCTGCGCGAAGCTGGAATGGAGAAGGTTAAAAAGACCATTATTAATGAGGTTGATGGCAAGAAAGTTAAGCAGGAGGTCATGGTCGATAGGAGGAGCTGGGAGGCGCAGGTTACTGAACGTGGCATTGGTGTAACCGAGCCAAAGAAAGACCATATTGCAGAAGTTGATACTTCATCAAAATCTAAAATTATGGTAGAAGAAAAGAAGGCTTCCCGTGAAGGAGATGCTTCTACAACTGAACCAGCAAAACAGCAGACCAACCGCCTGCAGCAGCTGCGTCAGGAACATGAAGCTGATAAGGGACGGGACGAACAGGAACGGTGATTGTTATGGATCGCAGCAAGGCACAGTTGATTTGGGATATCCAAGCGTCCGAGCAGTCCGCTCGTGACGCCAAAAAATATTCTAGCGGCCAAATCAAGTTCTTTGGATTTGTGTTTCTGTCATTTCTGGCAGTGTGGTTGATCGACCGTGTGCTGATCCAGCTGCAGATTTGGTATCATCAGTCCGTCGCGTGGATAGCTGAAACTGTTCCGATGCTTGCGGTTCATTGGCCGTTCTAGTGAATAACGAAGAGATAGAAAGCCGGGTTCACCCGGCTTTTTTTATGTTCCCGTTGCTTCCTCTTCGACCTCGTCACGCGCTGCGATAAACATCTGAAGGGTAGGAGTTCGTGTGCGCTTTTGCGCCTTCAGCAAAGGTGCTGCTTTCTCGCGCATATCGAGGACAGCCTTTCGCTCGATCGCTAACGCCTCCTGGTACTCCTGTTCCGCCGCGGTCTCTGATTGCTCACCACGAGCGATTTCATTATTTGCGGCCTCGATGATTTCACCATCTTCCGTGATGACTTCATTCAGAGCTTGCCCCTGCATCTCACTCACTACGGCGCTTTTTGGATTAGCGCGTTCGGGTTCTGCCAGGGCGGGCGCTGAAGGTTTCCGCTTATCGTCACGTCGTTTCCATGGCGCCTCGATGTGCTCGCCGGCGTTCTCATATTCTTCAGTAAGAGCAGGGACCGGTGGCGATGGAAGGATCTCCGTTTCCGGCACATACGGTGGATTGGCGAGAGAGCGTTCGACGGCCGACTTGAACGGCTGAGTTTTGAAAAACTCGAGCTTGTCTGCAAATATCGGGCTCTGGCCCTCGACGAGTAATACGAGGTTCTCTCTCGCCATTTTGCGAACCTCCTGTGGCATCATCAGCTCGCGCTCGCGTATCTGTTCCACCTTAGTTCGCTTGTGAAATCCGAAGGGTTCGATAGATCTTGAAACCGACTGATAGCGGATTGTGTGTCGCCCCAACGCCTTCGATACGTAGTCTGCGGTGGCCTGATCGTTGGCGCCGAGGATGAGCTGATAGCCGCAATTTCCCGTAAGTGATTGCCGGGAGTTCTCTCCATAAATCTCGTCGAGGTTCTTGAGGTCCTGAATAATGAAAGCGAACTTGATATTATAGCCGGCGACGTAGGGCAATTTGGTCATGACCTCGTCCATTTTCTTCAACTGGCGAAATTCGTCTAGCAAGCAGTAGACCGGCAGGGCCCTCGGGTTGTGTTCCAACATCAGCTGGTTGAGCACCTGCTGCACAAAGAGCGTCAACAAGGGCTGCAGCAGCGTGATATCAGTGATGTTAGGTGCGAGATAAATCGACATCGGTTTGCGATTCATCATCGAGATGTCGATATCTGTAGATGATGTGGCGGCGACAATGCGTTCGTTCTGAAAGGGCTCGAGCGCATTTTGGAGTTCAGTAAGGGCCGAGCCGGCAGTCTTTTCCGGAAGTCCGATATACGCGCCGAAGCTTTCGCGCGTAAATCGGGACAGGTACGGTTCCTTTTCCATGATAAAGCGAAGCAGTACCTGGACCGGGACGCCCGAATTCAGAAGAGCATTGATTTCAGACAGGTTGCGTCGTCCCTCATAAAAATCACTTTCATGAATATAGCTGATAAATCCGGCCGCTATCCGTTGCGCCATTTGCTGCCAGAAAGCACCGTCCCCTGATGAAGTCTTCGGAACGAGGATCTTCGCCATGTTTTGAATGTCTGTCGTGCGATCGCCGCTATCCGACCGAATGAAATCCATTGGATTCCATCTGTGGGAGTTTCTCTGACCTGGTGCAAAGAGGAAGACCTTGTTGCCGGCCCTTTGACGGTGCGCGGCCGTCGAGTTGAATATCTCGCCCTTTAGATCCGTCACCAGCATCGAGCCTTCGTGGGCAAGCGCATTTGGGATAACATACCCAGCGCCTTTCCCGGAACGGGTAGGGCCTATGACAAGGTGGTGTCTGTCATCCTTCACCCGTAAAATTTGGCGGCGGATCTTACCAAAGATATGACCGTCCTTGCGGAACCATTTTGCCCTGCGAAGCTCGGCAATTGTCTGGAAGGCGGCCTCACCAAGAGGCTGTTCCTGCTTCCGAAGCCCGGCATAAGCGATGATCGCTGTTGCTGCGACAGCTGGAAGCATCGCGCCGGCGGCGACCTTCTGCAGGACAGGATTGGAACCGTAGTACCACAGTTGCACGAACGGCGCGAAAGGCTGGCTGGTGATAGTGAGATGGAGGATACGGCTATCTTTAAAAAAAACGGCAAGCCCCACTCCATAGGCCAGCGCCCAGCCCATGCACCCGATGACGGCGCAAAATGCGACAAAGATGATTTTCATCTGCTTGTTCATGCGCTGACCTTTGTGAAGGCAATTTCGGAGATACCGCGTTTCCCGTCCTTTTTGTGGAGCTGGACGACGATCGGGATAACTGAGCGAATGTAGTCCATGAGCTCAGCCTTGCTGAACCCTCCTGACAGGCCAGCTTGCGCCACCATCATTGCCAACTGCTGATAGGCGCCGTCGGGCGTGTTGGCGTGGATCGTGGACATTGATCCTGGGTGGCCGGTATTAATGCCGCGGAGGAAAGTAAAAGCTTCCGCGCCGCGGATTTCCCCAACGAACAGGCGGTCGGGTCGCATGCGGAGCGAAGATTCTAGCAATTTCTGCATGTCTACATCAGCGGTGCCTTGCGATCCCTTCGAAGCGACCAGGTGAACAACATTCTTTTGTGGCGGCTTCAGTTCCCGCGCGTCTTCGAGAGTGATAATGCGCTCTTCCTTGTGGACCGCTTGGAGACATGCATTCAGGAACGTCGTTTTACCTGAAGCCGTGCCACCGCTGATCAATATCGAAACCCGATTGCGGATTGCTTCGTTTAGGAAGTCGTAAAATCGACGTGACTGCAGGTGATTTGAAAGGGCGAGGTCTAGTTCAGTCGTCTCGCCACTCGAAAGCTGAATATGATCGAGGCTGCCTTTGTCGCGATAATCCTCGAGTGTAAAATTGCTGACGACTTGTTTGCGAATGGAAATTGAGCCGCCATCTGTGGCGACAGGGGGAAGCACAAACTGAATGCGCTCCCCTGTGGGAAGGGAAGCGCTCAGAATTGGATTTTTGTCGTTGATGAACTGATTGGTGAACCCTGCCACCTGCTGCGCCAGAAGTTGTATTTCATCCTTCGTCAGCTCCGGAACACTGTGGAACTCCATATGATGTGCGCCCAACCGTTCGATAAAAACTTCTCCCGGTCTGTTGACCGAAATCTCCACGATATTGGGATCATCCAGAAACTGACGAACGGGGCCGAGCGCTTTGTTGATAAAGAGATTTGTTGGGCGACTTTCTTTTCTATTATCGAAGACGACGTTCACGCTGGATTTCCTTCATAGCCTCTGTCACCGGATCATCGTAGTATTCGGAAAAGTCGAGGTCCTGCCGGACGAAGATAAAAATCCTCTCGCCCTGATTTACGCTAATGGTCGGCGGAATTCGGAGGTTTTCGCTTAGAGCTTGGTTCGCCATGTCAGAGAATGTTTGCGCAATTGTTTCTCGCGCGAGATCCGCACCGCTCTGCGAATTCGAACTACCGCCGAGATTTTCGTTTCCGTACCCTGTGGCATAGCTCGCACCAGCGCCCACAATAGAGAGAAGGATGGCAGAACCGAACCTTTCACGCCATTTGTTGTCCACGCGTCCAGTGAGGCCTGATCGACCCAAGCTGTCGGTTCCGATTGACGCGAGCTGGATAGCGACGCCGTCATCGCGGACAAGCCGTGTCCAAACAACGAAAATCCGCTTTTGGCCACGCGCGATCGAGGATTGGTATTCTCCTATTAGGCGACTGCCAGCAGGTATCAGAACGCGACGGCCATCGAATGAGTATACGTCCTGAGCCGTGATCGCCCTGATTTGCCCAGGTAGATCGCTGACGATCGCAGTTTCCAAAATGCCCGGAATAAGAGTGCCTTCGACAACAGTAGCATCGATGCGAGGAATCTTTGTCGCCTTCGCGGACCTTGAACCCATGGAGGCGGCGGTAGCGAGATATTTGCTGTTCTGATCTTCTCCGGCAACCGATGCACCAGCACCTTGCGCACCCGACCCGCCCAATCCACCAGCTGCTGAAGCACTACCATTCCCCGACAGGACGACAATCTTGGACTTGAATCGCTCTGGAAACGTCTCTACGGCCGGCGCGGGTACGAGGTCCGGAGCGGGAACGGAGGGAGAAGGGGAGACGATAGCGACTGGCGGCGGCGGCGGCGGCGGCGGTACTTCAAATACTGTTGTATCTGGTTTGTCCTCAATCGGAGCAGGAGTCGGTATTTCAATGATTGCAGGCTCAGAAGGCTTCTCCACTGGCGCTTCTTTATCAGAAACGAATGACGGCGGACGAAAGCTCATTGAGCTAAATTCCTCCTCGACCTGCTTATGATTCTTGGGCTTCCCATCGTTGCCAGACCAGACGACATTGTAAGCTACGACCGTCATGATAGCAGCAAACGCGACACCGCCGAGGAGTTGCTTCTTCTTGAGCTTAGTGTCAGCGATTGGCGTCTCTTCACCCACGCTGATTGCTTTAAGGTGATCGTTTTCTTTCATTTGTTGCCGCTCCTGCTGCGAATAGATGCCTGAGTTTCCACTTTCGGTCCCATCACGTCCGGATCGGGTGCGCCGAAATCAGGCTTGCGGAGGTTAAAAATGCAGGTCCATTGATCACCATCGCGCAAGGTGAATTGCGTCCCGACGCCATCGACGACGATATATTCGCCTTCTTTCCGGAAGTTCCTCAGGGTTTCAGAGAAGTTCGAGTTAACCGCGAAGATCGAGGGGACTGTGCCCTTAAATTTGAAGTATGTTTTCTTGCCATCATCGAAAATCATTGATGGCTTCAAAGCTGACGATCCGGAGAACGAATACTCCAGATTGACATTGGCTTTATCGATGCCGCTCATATTTGGATGAGCAGCTCGAACTTCTGCCTCAGACCTAAGGGATGCATTGAGGTCCTTGTCTGGGTAGATAAAGCGAACGCCATAGACTTTTTTGCCTGCATCCTGGGCAAAGTCATGCAGTTCCAGAAAATAGATACGCTTTGTCGTAACCACATTGAGGTTCGTAACAACATCTTTGGCGATCGGCTTGATGAACAGAATGTTCTTCCGTTCGTTCGGCACCACATACCAGCTATCGGTATCTCCCAACCCAATGTCCACAAAGCTTTCATCTTCATCGAACACGATCATCGTTGAAATGCCGTAGGTCGCATCAATGCGGGTCACGTCGTCGGGGCGATAGGTGATTGAGGTTAGGCGGGTATCGCGCTTTCCGGGCTTAGGAGCCTCAAGAGCATCCGCGACCGTGCAAATCATAAGGAACGCTACTGTCGATAAGAGGAGCCGCTTCATTAGCCATTCACTCCGGGCGCTACGGTTTCCTGGTCACGGCGATAGCTGTAAATCTGGAAACCCAGTGGATTTTCGAACATCCAAGCGTTTGTTGAGGGAGCAGACGTATAACGATACCGCAACACGCTCACATAGTGGCGCGTGACCTGTTCAGTGTCGGAACGTTCGGTAACTGAAAATCGCGCCTGTGCAGTACTGTCGTTAAGGAACGTGACTGATTTAACGTCAACCGAAACACGCTTGTTCTTTCCATAGATTTTGGTCGGATTCTTAGTATTCGTGGCGCTGTAGAGTTCCTGCAGTTCACGAGCTGCGTCGCCAGTAGAAAGGAGAGCCGCTGTCCCAAAGTTTTCCGATATCATTAGCGGGTCATAACCCTCACGCATGCGTAAGAACCTTACGACATTCGCTTGGGTAACAGCCTGACGCTCAGTTAAACTGAGGGCGTTATAATCGGTGTTGCGAGCTGTTTTTATCTCGATATAGCCGGTGTTTTTGTCAACCAATACGAGGTACGGCTCAAAGGTCTTCAAAGGGGTCAGACCAGCGAGCGCCAACAGCGCAACGATGAGGGCCGCGCTTGAGATCAAGGCTATAAACCAAGCAACGTTTTTGGACCGCCTTTCCTTCTTAACCAGGTCGAGCTCCCATACGGAACCTTGCTGGAAGTAAGAGACGACACGAGGATCTGTGTTCTGCGTCATAGACAATGACCTTTCGGGAGAAAAATTATCTTGGGCGGCTCATATCGCTGATGCGTTGTTGCATCGCGGCTTCGGATGAACTCCGGTTAGCCATAGAGCCACCCCCAGGATGAGAGTTGTGAGAGCCAAGCATACCTCTGGCGGCGCCAGTGGCTTTGGCGAGCGCCCATCGCGCGGGGCCTAGCGTGGCGCCCAGCCCGTATCCCATGCCGGCCGCCCCAACACCCGCTGCCACTGATCCCGAAATTGCCTGAGCGAGCGATTGAATATTCATAAGAACAAAGCATCCACCCACCGTCAGAAGGAGAAATGACGCAATGTGGGTGAGCGAAAGCTCACTCGCCGCGACGGCTGTATCAATTTTCGAAAGCTCAGGATTGATTGCTGCAATCAAAAAGGCGGCAACGACGAATACAAACAGCGGGATAAGCGCATAAAGTAGAACCTGGGAAAACCAGCCAGTGCCATAGGAGCGAGTTTGCTCGAACAAAAGGCAACCAATGAAAATCGGTGCCGTTCCTAGCAAAACCCACATCATGACTTTCGACAATATGAGAATTGCGAGAGCGATCGCCACAAACACGATAGCAAAAACCGCAATCACAACCCCTAGGAAGCTCGGCATGATAGTGAAATAGCCGGACTGCTGCGCCAGCGCCGCCGCCGCCTGAAATGCGGTTACGACGATCAGTGATAGGCCATTGGTCGGTTCAGTAATACCAGTACCTGCGGCAGAGAGGATTGCCCGGCCGACGTCTTCCGGAGTGTCGCTTAACCAGCGGTAGAAGAGGCTGTTGAAGAACTCCCAGTTCTGCGTGAGGGCCAATATAATCATCAAGCGGGCCGTTCTGCCAACCAACTCACTGACTGAGATCCGCGCCGTCCCCGTGATGAGCTGGATACCGTAGGTCATCACGTAGACAACAAAAGCAATTTTGAGCACGGGAAGAATTTGGTCGCCGACGATGCCGTAAGCGCGTGCGGCAAAACCCTGTCCGATCTGATCGATCCGCATCAGCAGATCCGTCACGAAGTTATTCATTTGTCCCCCAGCACAAAAAAGAGATCAGTCAGCTACAAGAAGAATTGCGTCGATTGCCCCTAAGGCATCTGCCTGATCACCGTTGACCGATTGCATCGGTCCGCAATCCCGGCGTGGATCGTCAACAAACGCAGTGAGATTGGCTGGCCGTTTGCAAGGCGCGCTGACTTCCTTCACCGTTCCGCAGCCTGAAACGACGACGAGGATAAAAATGGCGATGACAGATCTCATCATTCGCCTTTCACTCGCGGGTCGGCCCACATCCCATATGAACCTTTCTTCCCAATCTCTTCCGCCTTGGAGAGGTCAGGACGCTCTGGACTTCCGTCGGATTTGCGTGAGAGACGGACGCCGCCGATCGAGACAAGCTGTTCTTCCAGCATCATCACCGCGTCCATTGCGCCCGGGTAATTGTAGTAGCCGTAACACGTGCCGTTCTGAACCGTAGCGTTCAGTTCAGTTATAAATGCCCGGCAAAAGAGTACCTTTGGCGACTGGAGGGCAATTCCCAACTGCTCTTTAGCGTAGTCGGCGCAGCTACCGGAGAAATCCTCCGAACGGTTCACCATGTCGCCCTTGCAAGCTTCGAGACCGTACAGCCGCATTGTCGTGTTGGCATCAACCCTGAAGTCTGTACCCGAAAGCGCTTTGTATCCGGAGGCCGACGCGTAACCCTTTCGGGCAGCAACTTCGCCTTTGCCATCATAATACTCGATCACCAACGCCGTTTTGCCAGGGGCAGCCAGCGATTTCACATAGTCCTCATTCACAGCCGGCGCTGCCGTCGCTGCGTTCGAGACCGCTGCCATCGCAGCGCTGAGCAAGGCCATTTTCCACGTCATATCAGAACCTACGTTAATGGTTGTTCATCAATCATCACTTTTAGGCTTTTAACATCCCAAAAAAGAATGTATCGAATAACCTAAAGAGTAACATTTAAAAGCCACCCTAGCCGTTTTGCGGCGCGATAACAACACTGAAGCGGGCCAAAATGCGGCGAAAAATGCAGAAATTGCCCAGAATGCAGAATGCCTTTTTGGTAACTTTGTCATTCACCCTTGTGAGTGCTTCGGCGTGTTCAGAAGAGTTGTCTTTTGCGCCGCAGCTCGCTGAAATGCCTTCGAATGTTGTGCTTTCCGAGCGTTTCGACGGGCAATCAGGCATTGTTTCATTCGCAGAGCGCTGGGAAGCGGGGGCATCTCATTTTCCGGTTTCCCTTCAGGAGCTCGCTCCACTCGCCCCGTCACAATCGGTCCCTCCCTCAAAGGCCACGCCTGACGATGTAAAAAAAGTAACCTCTAGGAGCGGTGCGCTTTCCTACTTGCGCACGCCCACGCCGTCGGCCGGATCGGAAAAGCCTAAGGGCAGTTCAGTCCCTGAATGCGGTCCCTCCCCGTTCGAGCCAGCCGAGATTGAACGGCTCGTAAGAGCGTCGGCTCGTCGCCATGGCGTTGATGAGGATTTCGCGGCTGCGATCGCTTGGGCTGAAAGCAAATTCGACTTGGCCCGGAATTCAGGAGCCGGCGCACGTGGGCCCATGCAGCTGATGCCTGACACAGCCTCACGTTTTGACGTTCAAGACATATGCGACCCGGTTTCGAACATCGAGGGTGGCATCAAATATCTTCGCCTCTTGCTTCAGGAATTCAAGAACCCGCTGTTGGCAGCCGCTGCCTACAACAGCGGTGAAGGCCGCATCTACGAACATGGCGGTGTGCCACCTTTCCAGGAAACCGTGGCCTACGTGGCGAAGGTGGTGAACAGGCAACTCGGGCTTGCGATGCCTGCGCCCACGCAAAAAAAGCAATCCATCTCATCCCCCCAATCCCCCGTCGCAAACACGTCGGGCGAACCCACCGGCATCATTCCGCACGAGCGGCGTGGAAAATTTGTCGGCGGGGTAATGCACTTTTGATCAACGGAGAGACCAATCATGCAATTCAGTTTCAAACGAATGATCCGCAGCAAGAAGCTTGCCAATATTTCCTTGGCAATCGCTCTCGTCGCAACGGCACAGATCGTGACAGCGGACCCGGTTTTCGCGCAGGGCGCAACCGCCTTCGCCCCGCTATCAAGCGCTCTGCAGATGATCGTCGACTTTATTCAAGGGCCATTTGGTCGCTTGCTAGCGATCATTGCAGTGACATCTCTCGGGATTTTGGCGTTCATCGGCAGACTTTCAGTGATGCTTGCCGGCGGTGTGATCCTTGGCATCGGTATCGTGTTTGGCGCCCCGGATATCGTCGATCAGCTCATTTCTGGCGTTGGCAAGTAACGCCATGGCAGAAATCACCGATGCAGAAGTACGCATGACGCCGCTGGTGATTGGTTTGACGCGCTCCCCAACCATTTGGGGGGTGCCGTACATGGCAGTGGTCCTCGTCATTGGTGTAACCATCACCTCCTGGCTGGCCACCAACTCATTCTGGGCGTTCCTCATCGCACCGATCGCGTATGCGGTCCTTTTTTCGCTTTGCACCTGGGACGCTAAGATCCTCGAGGTCTTCCAAATCGCGTCCCGCAAAACTCCCCGCACGCGCAACAAAACCTTTTGGGGCGTCAACTCATACGGGCCATGAACATGCTGCACAAAGCTATCAGAGAAGAACTAGGATTCGGCAAGGTCGCTCATAACGAGCGGCCTATGTCGTCTCATATCCCATACACTCGTCATGTATCCGAAAAAGTCATCCGCCTTCAGAATGGCGCGCTTGCGAGTGTGATCAAGCTCGACGGTCTCTTTTTTCAGACAGAAGACCAGACCCGTCTGAACGCCCGTTCTGAGGCGCGAAACACCATGATACGCGGCCTTGGTTCGAGCCGCTATTCGCTCTGGTCCACCGTCATCAGACGTCAAATAGAACCCAAGATCGGCGGCAGCTTCGATAACGCGTTTTGCGAAAAGCTCAACGCACGTTACATGGAGCGCCTGGCGCGAGAGCGAATGTTTCACAACGTCCAATACCTTACGGTAATTCGAGCCGATCTGAGGGGCGCACTTGGCATTTCCGACAAAGTCCGAAAGCTGATTTCCAAAGCGGGAGGCTCTGAAGTCAGCGCCCGAGAGCAGCGAGAAGAGATCGCTGAATTCGAAGAAATGGTCGCAAACCTTACGGCGGATCTAAAACCTTATGGCGCTAGGTCTCTTGGCATCACCTATCGTGACAACCAACCATTCTCCGAGCCCTGCGAATTTTTCCAGACGATCCTATCATGCGGCGTGCCGAAGCCGATGCAACTGCCACGAATGGCAATTCGCGAATACGTCGGCGTATCTCGACTTAACTTCGGCAAGCGAACCATGCATGTGCAGGCCGCGACAGACGAAGATAGCCGTTTCGGCGCTATGATTTCGCTAAAAGAATATCCTCCCTTCACGGCTCCCGGAATGCTCGACGAGCTCCTTCAGATGCCGCACGAGTTTATTCTCTCGCAGTCCTTCACCGTCTCAGACAAGCCGATCGCACAAGAGCGCATTTCGAGGCTTAAGCGTCAGATTTCTGCATCAGATGAACGTGGCAGCACCGTCGAGCAGGATATCGATTTCGCACTGAACAGCCTCATGAGCCAAGAGGCTGTCTTCGGGGTCCACCACCTGTCACTGCTGTGTATATCTCGCGACTTGGAAAAGCTTGGTCGTGTCATCTCGGATCTAGGCACGTGCCTCACAAATATGAACATGACATGGCTGCGAGAGGATCTGAACCTTGAGGCGGCGTTTTGGGCCCAGCTTCCGGGCAACCACAGCTATATTGCCCGCACCGCAATGCTATCGAGCGCAAATTATGCGGGCCTCTCTTCAATGCATAATTTTGCTGCCGGCAGCGCAGATGATTTGCACTGGAAGGTGCCAATTACCCTTTTAGAGACGACATCCAAGACACCGTACATTTTCAATTTCCATGGAAATGGTGCTGCTCGCGATCTCGGCCACTTCCTCGTTACCGGTCCGAGTGGGTCGGGGAAGACCGTTTCCCTGGCCTTCCTGCTTGCCCAAGCCCTTCGGGTCAATCCGGCTCCAAAAGCTGTGTTTTTCGACAAGGACCGTGGCGCGGAAATCTTTGTCCGTGCGATGGGCGGAACTTACGAAATATTGGAAGCCGGAAAACCGACGGGCTTTAATCCTTTGCAACTGGAGGATACCGGCCAAAACCGAGAATTCCTCTCCCGTTTGCTCAAGGTCATGCTCACGAAGGAAAATGCGCCCTTCACCCAGGAGGACGAGGACCGGCTTGAACGCGCTTTAGGACGCCTCATGAAGGAACCTCCTGAAGAAAGGAACCTCTTCCATCTATCGCGTCTATTGATGGGGCAAGCGCGCGCAGACGCCAATGATTTGGCGGCCCGCTTACGCCCTTGGTACGATGGCGACAAGGACTGGTTGTTCAATGCGGAACGAGACGGCCTCTCTTTCGGGGATACGCGTGTGTTCGGATTTGACATGACCAGTATTCTCGTCAATGACGAACTCCGTATCCCGACGCTAATGTACATCTACCATCGCCTGGACGAATTGCTAACCGGCGATCCGGTCATGTATTTCATGGATGAAGGTTGGCATCTTCTTCAGGACGAGACCTTCAGCGCCTTCATCGTCAACAAGCTGAAAACTATCCGCAAGCTCAACGGCATCGTCGGTTTCGGTACCCAATCGGCCGCCGATATCGTCAAGGCATCCGCGGCTCACGCGCTAATCGAACAAACCGCCACACATATTCACTTTCCGAACCCCCACGCCGACGAAGACAGCTACATCAAGCGCTTGAACCTGACGGTTAAAGAGTTCGATTTCATCAAGAATACACCGGCAGAAAAACGCGCCTTCCTGATTAAACACGGCAATGACTCCGTGATTGCGCGCCTCGATCTCGGCGGAATGCCCGACATGATTAAGGTCCTGTCCGGCACCAAAACAAACGTCGATGAATGCACCCGATTGCGCCAAGAGCTGGGCGACGATCCGGCCGTTTGGCTGCCAGTATTTTGCGGATGGGAGGTCGATAATGCGCGCTAGTCTCGCAAACAGATCGGCTCGTAGGCTCCCCGCCCTTGCCCGCCTTGGGTCGGTAGGAATCTTGTTTGCCGCATCGACCGCGCTTGCTCAGGTGCCTACCACCGACGCAGCGATCGAGCGGGAGCGCTCCAAGAGGAACGAGACGACGGACAAGATCGAGGAAACGGACAAGAGCCGTTTTGCGATGAACAAAAGCGTCACTTGTTCCATGTACCGCCCTGCCAAAGGCGGCGATCCGAACGCAGCGGCAAATGCAAACCCTGAAATTGCAGGCCTCGTAAAGCGCGTTGCCAAGCAGGAGGGCGTTGATGAAAACCTCTTCATGGCGCTGGTCTATCAGGAGAGCCGTTTCAACCCATGTGCCCGTTCTCAGGTCGGCGCCATGGGGCTGTCCCAACTCATGCCAGGGACTGCCAAAGATCTTGGCGTAAACCCACACGACATTGAAGATAACCTCCGCGGCGGCGCTCGCTATCTGCGAAAGCAGCTGCAGACCTACAATGGTGACGTCAATAAAGCCCTTGCGGCTTATAATGCAGGCCCTGGCAATGTGAACAAGTACGGCGGCATTCCGCCGTTCAAGGAGACGCAGGGCTATGTTCATAACATAACCCAAAAATGGTTGCCCTCGCTCGGCGGCAACAAAATTCCGCTCAACTACGGCGGAAGCGGTGAGAGCTTCACCGGCATGCGCTCCGCCACGATCAATTCTATGGCAGTGTCAAAGGGCGTGTCGGATAGCTCGGCAAATGTTTCTTCCTGGTTCCAACAGCTGGGGCAAATGGAAACTGGCACCATTCAGGACAGCTGGGACCTGAATTCAGGTGCGCGCAATGCGAACCTCGAAATGATCAATAAGGCGATCGAACTCGGCAACAGCCTGTCTGAGCTTTTAAACAGCCGCAACGCCGTTTCGCTCGGGGCGGCCTCCGGATCATCGCAATCTTCCGCCGCCAAGACGAAGGAAGACGACAAGCCGGCAGAACAAACCGGAGTGTGCGATCCCCGCGAAAATTTGCAGTGGAGCGACGAGGAAAAGGCCTGCGTCGCCAAGCGAGAAGACCCCAATCAGATCAACCTCAATCTCAACCCCGAATAAAGGAATTGGACGATGCAGTTTCGTCAAACAATGCCCATTGCCCTGATGGCCAGCCTTTCCGCCGGCGTCGCATTCGCCCAAGGGGTTCCCGTTATAGATCAAAAAAACTATCAGATTGCCCAGGAAACGTCGCAGACCACCGACAAGATTCTCGACACCAACAAGGAAATCCTGAAGACCGCCGATGAAACTCTCAAGGCTGTGACTGGCAACCGCGGAAGCGAAGCTGGGCAAATGCAGAGCCTTGCGATCGGCAATGGCTTCAGCGTTTCGTCCGTGCCGTCGATCGACAGCATCATGTCAGGTGGTGTTCCGAGTTTCGGCGGGCTGAGTGGCGACATATCAAAAATCGCGTCCACGCTCATCAACGGCCTGAAGCTTGTGAAAAGCCTCAGTGGCAAAACCAACAGCGAATTCTCTGGCGACAAATCCTACGAGCAAATGGTCAATACGGTAATGGCTGTTTCTGCGCTGGTGAATGGTTCGCAGCAGGCGGTCACCCAGAGGCGCTCCGCCTTTGAGCAAGCGGGCCAGCAGATCGGCCAAGCCCAAGACATCAAGGGATCAATCGACCAGAACACTCAGCTTCAGGTGCAGTCGGGCCTGACGATGAATGAGCTCGTGGGTGTCATGAACGGCGCCGTCCAGTCGCTTCAGGTGCAGACACAGAAGCAGGTCACGGACATGTCGAACACAAACAAAATACTCCAGATCCAGAAGTGAGCCCTGTATGAAACTCCCTTTCGCAATCGCGGCACTTTCAATTATCATGGCGGCCGAAGCGCATTCCGCCCCACCCGGTTACTTCGACCTCAAACCTGGCGTCACTCTCGAAACCGGCGAAACCTGGAGCGACGGGTCGACGAGGTATCGCCTCTACGGCGTTCAATCTTGCATTCGCGGAACCTCGTACACTGATCGGCAGGGGCAGAAGCGCGATTGCGGCGAGGCCTCGCTTAGCATGTTTGCTGCCTATATAAAGGACACGCAGCCGGTATGCGCTCCGACCGCAAAAACGTCCGACCTCACCTACGTAGTTTGTTATGCCACGGTGGCGGGCGATAGGCTGGATCTCGGAACAATAATGGTCAGCCAAGGGTTCGCCTTCGCTGCTCTCGATGCGAGTGGCCTTCCGGTCTTTCCCGCTTATTCCGTAGCCGAACAGGACGCGCGAGCGCGCAATGCCGGCCTCTGGCAGTTCAGCGATGTCACCCACCCTTCCATCTGGCTGTCCTCCCGTGTCAACGCTCAAGCAAAGGAGGCGACCCGATGAAACGGTTCTCCATAGCCAGCCTTATTACCTTCATAACAATCACCAGCTCCGCCGCGATCGCAGCCGACCTGGTCAAAAACACGCCGTTGCCCGCAGCAGACCGGAACAGCGCTATCTCGCGCATCAGTGGGCATGTCTCAGTAATGGACGGCCGCACTCTGTGGTACCCACAATACGCACAGAAAGTGCGCCTTGCGGATGTTGATGCATGCGAACTTCCACAATGGGCGCTCAATCCGGACTGGCAGAACCGCGACAAAATCAAAGCTCCGCCACCTGTACCATGTGGGCCATTGGCAAAGGCTTGGCTCAAGCGTTCGATCGGCGGCAAGAGCGTCACTTGCGAAATCGTGACTATGGGTTCTGACGGCACACCGGAAGCATATTGCGTCTCCGGACGAGGCGGCGATCTAGCCCTCGAAATGCTTCGCGTCGGCTGGGCAAGGGTCTCAGATCCTTTTCCGCGCAACAGCCAGTATCTTCAGTATCAGACCAGCGCTATGGCGGCGCGCTATGGCATGTGGGCCACATACGTCCTCGACATGAATGAGTGGCGCCGGCGGGCCGTGGATAGAACGCTCGAGCGTCAACCGATCGCTGACTTCAATCTCTTGGCAACGCGGCAAAGCGAAATCTCCCCGCCATTCGCAGATGCGCACAACAAGCCACATCGCACCGACCGTTGAAAGGGAAATATGATGAAACTCTCTCTCGGATATGTCTTGGCAATTTCGTCTCTAGCGCTGTCATCGCCGCCGGTCGCGGCGCAAGACGCACCTTGGGGCTGCGAGATCCTGCTGTGCGCAGCGTCTTCCAACCCTTCATGGAAGGGCGTTCCTTATTGTATTCCGCCGATGACGAAACTCATCGCCGCAATGAAGTTACCCGGTTTCACATGGCCAATCTGCCCACAAGCCGGAACCGGAAAGCCCGGCTATGAGCCCTACGAGGATTGCCCAGTCGGGTATCTGCCGTACAAGGATTTGGATCGCAACGGTGAGCTCTGCAAAAAACCCGACAAGTGCCAAGGATACGGGGATAATCGCCTTTGCGACACCGGCGAGATTATCGCCCGGCCGGTGAAGAAAGACCCTTATTTCTTTGACATACCAAATTCCGAAAATCAGTCGCAACGTCACTGGTTCAATCTGACCTACTGACATTCGAAAGGGCGCTAGGTTTTAGCGCCCTTCTTTTTTTCGAGCAGCTCATGCGCTGTCTCGTAAACCTGAGCGATTCTCCCCAATGTCATGCAGGCGAGCCAGAAGCCAAATGCGCCAATCAGAAAGGCGAGGAACTGGTAGATTTGAGCAATCGCCGGCGAGCTCCAAAACAGAGCAATCTTCGACAACGTAAGCAACAGGAATACAATGCAGAGTGTCATCGTACCGAGTATGGACGCCGCCACAACGAACTGTTGGCGAAACTCGCTGATCGACCTTCCGTTGAGCAGCTTTCTAGCTTGCGCGCGTCGTGCCGGCAAATCATCCGAGCCAGCCTTGCCACGCGGAAGTGCATCCAGCGTTTTCTTTCCATAGTACACCAATGGCGCTGACAGCGCAGATCCTACGATACCCAGAATAAAGTCCGATACTGTCATTATTTCTCCTACATCATGACAAAAACGGAGCCCGCGTAACTGCGGGCTCCTTACTTTAGTGGCGCGTGCCATCGAGCATTTCGATACACGACTTTTCTAGCGCTCTGCGCTGTCCAACGATCAACGCGGACAGGTAAAGCAGCTTTGCGATGCTCTCTTCGTCACTCGCCGGCTGATAACGCAAGACGGCCTCCTGCGCTTCCGTTTCCCTGTGAAGCAGATGCTTCAGGCGATGCTCGCTGGCATCTCCGCCGACGTGGTCGCTTGCTATCACTCGCCACGACATCGCGGCCTCGGCCGCTTGGCGCTGCATATCCATATGAATCCGGATTACGTCTGCCAGTTTAGGCTCTTCAATCACTCTTATGCTTTCACTCATGCAACCTCTCCTAAATCGGCACCTTCCCCGATCCTCACCAGTCGGAAGCAGAGGGCAGGTCCACCTGCCCTCCTGCCCGTCCGGCGAGGACCGGGAGAGTGGGGGGCAATAGCCAAAAACGGAGGGGGATCACCCGCCCGAGGACGTTCCGAGTGGTCATCGCTGCGCGCAGCGCGGCGATGATCCTGCACGAACTCCGTTTTGGCTTCGCCAGAGCGGCAGTGAGGAAGGACGGGGAAACCGATTTTTGGACTATTGCGGGGGAGAGAGGGCAGAGCTCTTTCTTCCCTCTAACAGCAACAATGGGAATGACGATCGTCATTCTCATGATCAGATCCGTCTATTTCGGATCTGGTTTTTATGCCCGTAGTCCTGCCTTCTGTCGCTCGGTAGCTCCGGTCATGCTGGCGATCGAACACGCGTCGCCGGCTCCGCAAGAGACGGCAAATGCGCAGGGAGCTCGAAACATCCTGACATGACCATTGTCGGGAACATGGCTCGCAAAGCCTAACTCGCGCTTGGGTACGCGAGAACTGTCAGGAGACAGTAGACATGATGTCTATGTTTTGGTGCTGAAGAAGCCGGTTTCCCGGCGACATCCGCAAAACACAACTGAGCCCCTCAAAATCTCGGGGTAGTTGTGTCTTCCTATGTTCATAGAACGCGGGCGTTTCAGACAGGTTTATTCGAAAATCGCAATATTACTAAATTTGGTGGTTTCTAATTCAGGCTTTGGCTTGTCGCCTTTGTCAAATTCGAGGCCAAGTGCGGTCAAATCAGGCCGCTTTCTCCTATTCAGGGTTAAAATGACGGACGACTGGCAAGATTGTGACCAAAGATTTTTCCTCCATATCAACAAGATGTGACATTACGGAATTTAGTAGCTGAGCGGTTGCAGGATCTTGCCCAAAGAGCTGTGGCGCGGCCTCGAAAATAACCTCCATGGGGTTCGCTTCCAATATCGAACAAACCGCTATCAACCGGCTCACTGTCAGCCGGGCCTTTCCTGTTTCAATTCGACCATAGACATTCTCGTGCAGGCCAAGCCGATCGCTGATTTCGCGTCGATAGAGATTGCGCTTTTCTCGCAACGACCGCAGTGCCAGCCCGATTTTCTTCTCTAAGTCGACCTGATCGTTAGGCCAGGTTATCTCACCTGCGACGCCTGAAGTTTCCGGCTCAGCCGAATTGTCGTGCCGCCGCTCGCTCATATCGTGTTCGTTCGTCGGATCGGTCAGAATGTCCATGCAGTTGTCTCATTAAGGGTGTTGCGTCTGGAGATGTGATACCAAGAGAGTATTCTAATTTTGTATCGTCAACAACCTTTTTGGAAACTTATTTTGGCGCGTCACTGCGTGACCAATGCTCTATGCTGCGCACGAAACCCGCTATATAGCGCGGTTTTCGCCCATGCGGGTAACGATCATTTCGCGAAACATCGGAAAATAGACACTTCCTAATGTGCATAAATAGTTTCTTTTTGTCTTGTCAAAATGGAAAGACAAAATAGAGTTTATTGCAATCAGCATAGCGGTCCTCGCGTTCGCTGCTCGGAGCCGTTTCCGACAAAGCGGCAGATTTCTACTGGAACCGAAAGTCTTGGAATGCGGATGTCTTTTTTCAGAAGGGGGAGGGCTAGCGCCGCTTCCCCTCCCCCAGCAAGGATCGTCCGCCCAGCTTCCTGCGGTCCCTCCGCTGGCGCTGCGTTCCCTTCGTGCAGCCGGTTCCCCGCGCCGATCCTTGCCCCCCACCCCAACGCTGGATCGCCAGTCCGAAGGTGCAGGAGCCATGCTCCTGCCCTCTCGGGCACGAGGCCGCCTTGCGGGTATTGAAGAAAGGGATTTTTATGCGTTCATATGCGTACCTACTCGATCCAGAAACAAGCCTGTTCCGCACTGTACCTTTGCCTGAAGGCGATGGACTGGAGCGGTTTTCGCCGTTACTCGGAGCAAATAAACTTGACGCCACACGATTCGACGAACGCCACAGCATCGTTTTCGACGTTCAAGGCCTCGTCCGTGGAATGACATCATTCTCCGCTCATGGTGAGCGATTGCCCCCTTTTGGGGGAAAGCTATTGGTAATGCGCAACGACGTTGCGCGCTTCGACAACGCCCCAGCGCTAACCATCTATGAGGTCGCGCAGCGCTTCACTTGCTTCAAGGTTGTTGTCGATCCCGTCTATGCCGATAGCGATGAAGTTACCCCCCTGCATGCGATTATACAGGGGGCGTTTAAAGGGTTTCAGCTTCGCTTCGTCCGCTCTGTTCCAAGCGTTGTTGAGGGGGAGGCCTGAGCATGAAGTTCGTCAAAGCTCAACGCCACGGACCATTTCAGGACACTTCACGCAAGCGCGCAGCGCTCGCCAGAAAGCAGCGAAAAGAACGAGAGAAACTGCCCCTTTTTACAGTGATCATTGCAGAGGGGCAGTCTGACGCTGACACCATAATGGAGAAGCGTGCCATCAAATGGGACCAGTGGCAGCAACAATATCGCGACGATCGTGCTGCAAAGTGGCGTGAGGCCCGCAAGCGGCTCTTTTCCTATGGCGATAACCTTCGTCCGAGGCTTCTCCATTTGTGGAACACAAGCCCCTATCCAAAAACGCCGGGCTATCTCCTCGACATGCTGCATTCTTTCAATGTCGGCCGTCTGGATCTCGATAACCCACCATGGGTCTATAATGGACCGGGCTTAAAAGCATTCGATATGACCGCGATCATCGAACGCGCCAAGGCCCGACAGCTCGCAGGGCAAACTCGCCTGCAAGCCACATCGACCAACCCTCCCCCATTTGAACTCACGCCTTAACAGGACCCCTAATGCCTTCCTACAAGTTCCCGTCCCGCGTCCTTGCTGATGATGACACCGCTTTTGATAACGAGCTTTCCGCTGCGCACGAAAGCCGCTTTCGGCCGGCTTGTCTCTGCCTGGCCCCGGCGCCTGAAATGTATATCGCGCGCTTGGGTGACAAGTATTTCATTAAGCGCATGCCGGGAACCGGCCTCACACACCATCATGGCTGTGAGCACTTCGACCCTCCACCAAGCCTTTCCGGTCTTGGCGACGTGATGGGCCGAGCGATCCAGCAAAAGGATGACGGCCATACGGTGCTGAAGCTCGACTTCAGCTTGACCAAAGTCGGGCGCAGCGCGCCGGCGCAGGCGTCGGAATCGAAGTCGGATACCGTCAAGGCGGAAACCAACAAGCTCACCCTGCTCGGCCTGCTCCATTACCTTTGGCATGAGGCTGACCTGAACAAATGGAGCCCGCGTTTTGCCGGTCGGCGGAACTGGCCGATGGTGCAGGCCAGATTGATCGAAGCAGCCAGCGCCAAGGAAACGAAAAAAGCCGCGCTCGTAGAGCGGCTTTATGTCCCTGAGCCATACTATCGGGAACGCGCGCAGGAGATCGATGGCAGGCGCATGAAGCAGTTGCAACCCTACATGCCAACCAGTGCGAACAAGACCGAAATGCTGATCTATGTCGGTGAGTTGAAGAACATCGAGCCGTCGCGCTTTGGATCAAAGCTCGTAATCAAACACGCGCCGAGTTTTCCCATCTTCATGGATGAAAAGATGGAAAAATCTGTCCGTAAACGCTTTGCGCTCGAACTCGATTTCGCGGAAGCGCATGAGCAACTGAAGCTTGTCATGATCGCAACGGCTGGGCTGAACAGAGCCGCTTCCGCCCAACTTGCCGAGGTCAGCATCATGCTCGTCAACGAAAACTGGATTCCGGTCGAAAGTTTCTCGGAACTGCAGCTTATTGACCATCTGACGGCCGACAAACGAAGCTTCACGAAAACGCTTCGGTTCAATGTTAAAGAGCGGCCGATCGCAAGCGCTCTTTTGACCGATACGACTCCGGTTTGCGCTATGTATATTCAGCCGGAGGACGCGGGTGAGGCTTACGGTCAAGTCCTGGGCGAGATGGAGAAAGAAACTGGTATGGCAACCTGGCTATGGGACGCAGAAGATGGGCACTGGCCGCAAATTCCCGAAAAGGCATAACCTTGGGAATTCGGGTATAAAAGGGCCGGTAACATCCGGCCCTTTTATACGTGCGCAGCGGCCCTTGTGAGCCATGCGAGTTGTTGGCCGATCGCGAGGCCTTGCATCGGCACAATCGCGCGATCGCCAATCCATCCAGATATAGGATCCCGATAACGAGCACCGGCCAAAATAACGATTGGCGCGCCGTCGTCATAACCGCGCTCGATGAGCTGCTCGACAACGCGAGTGCCCCAAGCTCGTCGCTCGTATGCTCGCATGGTTATCAGCGTTTGGTCGTAGGGTGCTATGATATCGTCCGGATCGATAATTCCATGCAATGCCGAAAGCACCAGCCATGGTGCTTGGCGCCGCTCAACAAAGGCCCGCGCTTTCCTGAACCAGACAGATCGATACAGATCGGCGGCTGGCATCGGTTGTGAAGCCTTTTCTTTAACGCAGGCCACTAGGTGCAATGAAACCATTTCGCGGCTCCTCCATTTAGATCGGGTCGCGCGCCTAAATCTTCCAGCGAGGGTGCCTAGTTGGAATCGGCTTCTACGCTCGCAGCGCATTCAAGAAGAGCTTCAGCCAATCTCCTGCACGCATCCGCTGAAGCGCGCATTTCTTCAATGGGTGCATCCCCGGCCACGTAAACGGCATCAAGGGGGATCAGAACCTCACTCATTCCATAGCGGGCCTTCGCATGTAGTCTGGCCACGGGGGTTTCGTCACTTTCTTCATATTCGCAACCATATACTTCGATCGCCATCTGCCAGTCTGCCTTCTGCGTTTAAGTGCGCCTTTTCTGGAACTGCATCTCCCGGCTAGTTATTCGGCCGTTTGGCGTTGAATACTGCGGGCTGCAAAGAGAATATCCGTCCGCGATCCTGCGGGAAGGTCGCTCATTGTGCGGCTCTCATCAATCTTTATCGCTACGAGCTGCGCCACGTGGTGTTCCCAAGGAAAGCCATTGCCGATCATGCTGCCGTTTAGCCCAATCTGATCGAGAAAAGCACTCATCCGATCAGCGCGCTGCCGCGCATCGCGCAGGTCGGCCTCGACTGCCATCTTTTCGCGGATCAATTTTTCAACCACTGCCTCGTGCGTTGCTACATCCATCATCGCTCCTTTCGCGCCTTATTTGGAACTCAGCTCATTTGCTTCGGTCGCTGCCATCTCAGCCCGCAGATCATCCGCGTGGTTATAGAGAGTTGACTTACTCACGCCGACCAAAGGAGCTATTTGCTCGAAAGACAAGCCGCTGAGCATGTGCCTCACAATTTCTGAACGCTTCTCGGTCGTCAAAGGTGAACGACGGCCAGGAAGATTGCCGCGCTCACGAGCAGCTGCGACACCAGCCTTGGTGCGCTCCACGATCATGTCGCGCTCAAGCTGAGCAAATAAGCCTATCATGTGGTACATCGCCTTGCCGAAAGCGTTCGACGTATCGATGCTCTCAGTCAGAGACACCAGTTCGGCGCCTTTCTGACGCACTAAATCGGCGGTCTGGATTAATTCAGACAGATTTCGACCTAACCGGTCGATCTTCCAGACGATCAGCATTGAACCCGGGTGCAGCGCTTTAAGCGCCGACTTGAGACCGGGTCTGCCCGCCACTCGCGCGCCGCCAGCTTCGTCAGTAAAAATACGCTCGCGTGCGACGCCAGCACGCAATAGCGCGTCCATCTGAAGATCTAGCTTTTGATCGTCGGTCAAGACGCGGGCGTAGCCATATTTAATAGGTGCGGCTTCTGACATTTCATTTCAATAGCACGAAAATTGGCATAGAAAAGAATAATTTTGGAATTATTTGTTGGAATGTTGTTTGACGGGACCGCATAATTGGAATAGGTTTTTGGAATGTAAAAAGGCGATGCCAGGGATGTGATCATGAGAAAGCAGAAAACTGTTTTGAAGCCCGAAGCGGCGCGCGAATGCACCACGATTGGTGAGGTGGAGCGTCTCGCCGGGATCGGGCAAACCCACGCAGAGCGGTTTGCCTTTTGGCGGCAGTTCTCCCACCTGGGCGACGGCGCATTTGCCGCCGCCCGTGCCGAGCTTTATCGCCGCATTGAAGGCCGCCCTGACATTCCAACACTCCCGGAGAACCATCATGTCCAAGACCACTTCGGAAACCGTCTCTCAAACAACGCTTGATGGCGATCTGTACGAGGCTACACGGCCGGACACGGCCAGCCCGTGGGAGATTAATTTCCCGATGGGGTGCGCGCGCGCTTTTATGGAAGCCGCTCGGAAGTCGGAGCCGAAATGAACCGGATCATCAAGTCTCATGCAACGCCTATCGGCGTGCGCTGACATTCCAGAAAACACCCATTTATTGACGGGAACAAATGTCCAACATTCTTCAACACTTCGCATTCATCGGTGCTGTATCGATAGCGGCCATGGCTATCTACACGTTCCTGTTCCCGGATTCCCCATACTGGCATCGACTTATTGGGGTATTTTATACCGCTGTTTGTATGCAAATTTTTGATCGTGGTCCGGACTCGCGGAATCTGTAAAAGCCCAGGAGGCGAAATGCTATTTCTACTTACTGGCTTTGGCGTGGTCATGGGTGTCTTCCCAACTGCTTTGTACCACTTCATTCAGAACTACCGGCCCGACGCGCCGCTCATAGGCCTGTTGTTTGGAACTGCTGTGGCTTGGACGGTTTTGTCTTTCTTGCTAGCGATCAATCGGTTGGTCCTTTTTCTGAAGGGGGAAACGCTGGGTGACGCAGTTCATCAAGCCAACTCCGTCGCGCTCATAAACGGCATGGTTATCGGAGGGGGTCTATCAGCCGTTTATCTTTTTAGCCTTGCATTCTAATTCCAAAAACTGCCGGGTGGGGTGTCATCCAGCGACAACTCCAAGTGGGAAAAAATAGGAGACATAAATGCTGCTTTCCCAAATGCCAAAACATGTTGAGACTTTTGGTCCATACAGGCGAACCGACGGCCAAGTGTTTGAGGTCGTCGGAACCCTATGGGAGAGCCCAGCCGAGTACGATTATTGGTTAGGTTCCTACGAAGCAAACCACAAATCGTGGGGTGCACTCCGCATGACGCTGATCATCCCAAAAAGAATTGCCCCCTCTATTCAATCCGCCCTTGCTCTGGTCGCAGCAGGGCCTTTAGATCAGGTGAAGTCCGAACTTTCTAATGCTACGGCGACTGGGAAGGATTTCGTTCTTTGCCCGTCTACTGATGGCTGGAGTCTTATTGGTTAGGGCAAGTCCAACAAACGCCCGGAGACCAGTCATGATCAACGCCGAAGTTATCAAGGAATTCCTAAGAGATGCGTACAACGAAGGCGCGCTCGATCTGGGCGTGGACAGGAAATTTCTCGAGGGCTTCATCAGAATATTCGCTGGCGAGCAGGAAGCCATTCAGGCTATCGCTTTTGCGTCATACCTCGATGACGATGAGCAGGCGGCGTTGTTTCCGTTGGCAAAAATAACGCCAGAAAGCGCCAGCCACTATCACGCATGGCTTCGCCGCATCGAAAAATCCAACTAACGGCCAGTGCGGCACGCAAAACGAAAGCAAAACAATGTTTGAGGTTGGGGAGCGAATTCGAGATTGGACGAACTACCATATTTACCTGCGAGTGTATTTGATCGGCTATGACGGCAAGGTGATGCCACGCTTGCTTCGCAAGCTTCTCGCTCGTTCTGAAATCCACAATGCATGGCTCCTTGGCTATATGGGCTTCTTTGAACAGGATGAAATCCGTTTCGGTCCTGCCAATCCCTATCCTGGCGATCTGGCCCTCGCCGCCGATTGATAAAATTACCGCAGGGCCGTTCCGAACAACGCAACCATTGTGCTCTATCTTCGCCCAAAAAGGAGAAGGCATGTCTTTCGGAAAAATCGTCGCGCTATCGATGCTTGCTGCTTTTTCGGTCGGAGCTGGCTACAGCTACTACGCTGAGACAGTCGACCTTCCTCAGCCGTTTGGCGCTAAAAAAGCTCCTTCCCCTTCATCTGATGTACAACGAATGAATATGACATCGGGAAGCGCAAAGCTGTCCGGATTCCGGCCCTATACGCTTTGCTCCGGATCAGTGAGAACGCACTGTGTCGTCGACGGCGATACGCTTTGGCACGAGGGTGTAAAAATTCGGATCGCAGATATCGATACTCCCGAGGTTTCCACTCCCAAGTGCCAGTCAGAAGCAACATTGGGTGCGAAAGCGACTTCGCGCCTTCTACAGCTCGTCAATGCGGGCCCATTTGAAATTATAGCATGGCAAGGTCGTGACGAAGACAAATATGGCCGCAAGCTACGTGTCCTGGTCCGAAATGGGCGTAGCATTGGTGATGTACTGGTGTCCGAAGGGTTAGCGAGAACCTGGGCCGGTCGTCGGCAACCTTGGTGTTAGGCCATGCCTGAAAAAAAGCCCGCTAGAAGCGGGCTCTTTTCTTAATAGAGTTCTGATTTCGGCCGAGGCCTGTCCGGCTGTTGCCGACGCTTCTGTTGCGTCGGCTGGATGTTTTTCGCCTGCTGTTCCGCTGCGACGGATTTATTATGAGAAGCGACAGCAGGGACTTTCGCAGGTGATGCATCGGCTACCTTCTCCTGCGCCGCCTTCTTTTCCGGCTCCACCGGAGCAAAAGGATTTGTCGCGGCGATCTGAAGTGCTTTCTCAAAGCCTCCCATATGTCCGCGCAAATCAACATCGATGGCCTCGCCATTCGGTCCTTTCACTTTGTATGCAAAGCCGATCTCCTGAGAGGACTGCACCGCTGACTGCAATATGCCTTCAAACGGCAGGCCGACGATGCATCCTTGGTCTGAGCAAAACCATTCCTGCTGCGGAATGGTCTTTTCAACTCCGGCGAACGACATGCGCATTCCACCTTCCGAAAAGAAGTTGCTCGTGACATGCACAAACAAGAGCGACTTGTTTGCGACGCTGGAGCCAACGCCCCACCTTACCGAAGACCTGGTGGCGATCGGTTGCGCATTGTCCATGACAACCTGCTCGATAGAGCAAGAGCGTCGGCCGGACGAAATCCTGACGCTGCACCCGAGGCTCCACACGTCGAAACCCCGCGTGACCGTGAGAATATCGCCCATGTCGATCGTTTCACCTGGATCAACAATGGGTGCCCTAACCATATATCGGTTCACGGCCGGCTGTTCGGGAGATGCTGTCTCCGGGGCGGCTCCTTCTTCCGCCGTCGCCAGTCGGGCGATAGAGAGCATCGCAACCGTCAACAATGTTCGCTTCATTCTTTGCTCCAAAAAGTTATGGGGGCGAAAAGCCCCCGGGAGATCAATTGAGGGTGAAGGATGCGCCGGCATTCCAACTCAGGTCTTCTTCGCCGAAGTTGTAACCCATGGACGCGTTAATCCTCACGGCGCCGTCTTCGGTAGTGTACCCAACACCGGCAACCATCGACGTGGAACCTTTGAAGCTGCCGAGGCCGGAGGCGAAGGAAAGCTTGCCGGGGTTGTTGTCAAACCGTAGTGCAGCCATGCCCATAGCGGATGCGATGCCGGCGCGCGTTTCCTGAAGGTTCCGCTCAATCTGGTTGCTGAGCGCGGAAAACTGGCCGGTGTTTTGCGACTGCAATTCGGAGAAGCGCTGATCGGTGTAGTTTTTCGATTCCTGCGCTACCTGCTTAACCTGACGGACGTTCGCCGCGTCGGTATCTGCTTTGCCGTCTGCTACGTTGTGGAGCCGTACCGGGCCTGTGCCGTCGCCAGTCAAAACGACGTCATTTGTCCGCTTGCCATTGCCGTCCGTCACATACTGGACGGCGGCTTCATTGGTCGCCTTGAGTGCGTCACCGACATTATTGTAAGCGAGGCCCGCAACCTCATAGACCGGCGCCTGTACGGTGCCATCGGCATTGATCTTTGCGCCCCCGCCGAGAGCAGCTACGGTTGAATCGAGTTGAGCCACGTTCACCGCGTCTGTCGCTGCTTTACCGGCCGCGACATTCCCGATCTGTACCGGATTTCCTGTGCCGTCGTTCAACGTCAGGCCGCCGCTCTTGTTGCCGTTCGCGTCGGTGTTATAAAAGACGCCTGTGTCCTTGATCCCGGCAATGTCGCGATCGTGGCCGTCCAAACGACCGTCCTGCTCGGCGTTTTTCTGCTCGACGCCATCAAGCCGACCGTCCTGCTCGGCGTTCTTCTGCTCGACGCCATCAAGCCGACCGTCCTGCTCGGTGTTCTTCTGCTCGACGCCATCCAACCGGCCATCCTGCTCGATGTTCTTTTGCTCCACGCCGTCGATCCGCGTGGAATGATCGTTCAACTGGTTTTGCTGATTTACAATCGTATTATTGATGTTGGTGATGTTGTTGTTGATGTTCGTAATGGCCTGGTCGTGACCGTTTAGACGCCCATCCTGCTCAGCGTCCTTCGCCCCATTGTTGTTGTTCGAAATCTGCTGATTTACGTAATTTTGATATTCGTTCTGAATTTGATTGAACGCGTTGTTGATTTCGCCGGCTGTGACGAAATTGTTCATATCGTAGTACCCACTCTGCACCCCTGCAGCGTTGCACTTCGTGAGGCTGCTACTCGTGCTGTTCCCGTCGAACGTGCCCACAGGCACGCTCACATTGGGTTTGATTATGCAACCCGTAGAACCACCAACCTGCGGTGCCGCATGAGCCGTCGATAAGCTGACGGGAAAAATCGCCGTAGAGGCGATTAAGGAAATCAAAGCAGTTTTTCTGCCAGATAACACAAGCTTGGTTTTTCTAAACCTCGCGATGTTTAGGGGAAGTGCGGCTTGTGGCCGCGACGTGTAAGACATGGAACGTTCCTCTTTCCAGGATGCACACCTTAAAGACGGGACGTGGACCGGGGCGTTAGAGCGCCCCGGTTCGCCCTTCGCAGCATCAGCAATTTTGCAGATATTACGAAAAAAGTACAATCAACGAATTACTAAATATGCGTATGAAAGTACACCTTGAATTTTCTTCGACGGCACATTTAATATGCGGAATCATGCTTTGTGCGCCCTTTTTCGCTTATAATTTGCAAATTATGCGATTTCGAGCAAATGACTGTCACAAAAATATACCCTTTAGGGTAATTTATAAATTGCAATTTGAGTATCTTTTTTGTTCGATATAAGAGACGATAACCGTCACATAATCGACCAAGAAGTGAATTTTCATGCTTTTTGATGATGTTTTTTTGCCGATGTGCGGCACGTTCAAGCGGGCCGCTTCGCGGACATTTTTACGTTCGCCCCATGACAGCGGCGGCGCAGCCCGTCAAGCGGCCCGTGAAGTCCTGCAATCTTCCGCACCAGTCCGGCCGTGCCGGACCCGAGAAGCTTCCACGCCTTCCGCGCCAAGCCACTTGACTGCCTGCACCCCCGCCGTGGGGCGGGCTTTCGCCCTCCCCCCTCTGTCCGGGGGAATGTCAGGAGACATTCCCCGATCAGATCGGGGAGGCTTCGCCCGAGGGGGCTTGCCCTTTGGGAGTGCAACAGAAAGCTCAGGAGATAAACCATGACCGATACCAAAGCCGCTTCCGAAACGATTTTTGTTCCGTTGAACAAGCTCAGCATCGACCCGAAAAATGTCCACGCTGGCAAGGTTTACAGCAAGCAGGGTATCGAAACACTCGCTGACAGCATCCGGAAGGACGGTTACAGGCTCTTGCAGGACCCTATCGTGCGCAAAGCTGAAAAGAAGGGCCATTACTACGTCATCGCGGGTGGCCGACGCTTGACCGCACTCAATCTGTTGGCCGAACTCGGTGAAATCGAAAAGAGCTATGCCATTCAGTGCAAGGAGCGAAGCGGCGAAGACGCGCTGGAAGTTAGCCTTGTTGAGAATATCGAACGCGAGGCGATGCAGCCGGTCGATCAGCTGCACGCTTTCCGGCGCATGGTTGAGGATGGCAAGCAAACTGCCGACATAGCAGCCCGTTTCGGCGTCAGCGAAATGACAGTCCGTCGCAGATTGGCCTTGGTCAAGGTAGCCCCGGCCCTGCTGGACCTCTACAGCAAAGGCGAGATGAAGCTGTCGCAGCTCGAAGCCTTTACGCTGACCGATGACCACGAGCGGCAGGTCGATATCTGGGAAAATCTCTCTTATTGGCAAAAGGACGCCACAGCCATCCGTGATGCCATCAGGTCCTCTGGTGTAAGGCCGACCGACAAGCGGATGAAATTTATTGGAGGTTTGGCAGCGTATGAGGCTGCCGGGGGGGCGGTCAGGCGCGATCTATTTGACGACGAGAACAACGGTTTTGCCACTGACGTGGCACTGGTCGAGAAGCTTGTGGCGGACAAACTCGAGGCGGAAGCCGAGACCGTTCGTCTTGCAGGTTGGGCGTGGGTGGAATGCAGTAATGGTTATCCCTCTGACACCTCCGGCATGCGTCGCGTCTACGCAGAAGATGTTCCGCTCTCGGATGAGGCGCAAGCCGAACTGGACCGGTTGAACGCCGAACACGAAGAACTTTCCGATCTTTTTGAGGCCGGATCAGCGACGGAGGAGGACGAGGCGCGCGTTGAAGAAATCCGCAAGCGAATTGATGAACTGACGGACATTCCGCCCGTATATCGGGCAGACGACATGGCAATTGCGGGCTGCTATGTGTTCCTCGACCACTATGGTAATCTGAAAGTCGAAGCTGGTTTCATTCATCCCGAAAACGATCCAACTGTGATCGAGGATGGAACCGAGGACGAGACACACGGTCGCTCTGCCACCACTACGGCGACGGCAGATCAGAAGCCAACCGGGTTCAATCCTTCGGCTGCGCTGGTCATGGAGCTTTCGGCGCAGAAAACCGCTGCGATCCGTGCTGCCATGGCGAACAATTCGCACGTTGCTCTTGTTGCGGTGGTGCATTCCCTGCTGCTGAATGGGTCCAGCCTTTACAGAACAGAAGAAAGCTGCCTCGACATTCGCCTGACGAGTGAACGGCTTGGCGGCATCATCAAGGACGCCGCCGACTGCAAGGGGATCGTAGAGTTCGACACTCTTTCCGAAATGTACGGCGACCACATTCCCGGGTCGGCTAGCGACCTCTGGTTTTGGCTGCTGGAAAAGCCGCAAGACGAACTCCTTTCGCTTTTGGCCTATGCCGCTGCAAAGTCCGTCAATGCGCTTCATCTTGGGCATTATGCGCGTAGCAAGGAGCGCGCGCACGCTGACCGGCTGGCAACAGCCCTGAACATGGACCTGCGGGAATGGTTCGTGCCGACGGCTGCGAACTATTTCAGCCGTGTCAGCAAGACCGGCATCGAGGAAGCTTTGGCCGAAGCGAAAGGCGCAGATTTCGCCGCTGGCGTCTCTGGCATGAAGAAGGCTGATGCAGCGGCTTACGCGGAGCGCAACATCGCCGGAACCGGCTGGTTGCCACCGCAATTGCGGATCGTAACCGACGCCACGCACAAGCGCGAGACTGATCACCAGTTTGACAACTTTGAAGAATACGGCGAGCCTCTTGGCAGTGCGCTTGCCGAGGCGGCTGAATAAGCCGCCAATCTCTGGCCGCGCCTCGTCCCCGGCGCGGCCAGTTTCAATCTCGTGCCTGACCAGGTCGAGGGGCTCCCCTGTCGCCCTCCCCCTCGAACTCCCCGCCCACCCGAAGGACCTGAAATGTTGAACTCCCCCAAAACTCCAAACCAGATCGACGTGAACGTAGGCGCTCGTATCCGCCTCCGTCGCCAGCTTCTCGGCTTCAGCCAGAGCAAGCTTGCCGAGGCGCTCGGCGTCACATTTCAGCAGGTGCAGAAATATGAGAAGGGCACCAACCGCGTCGGCGCCAGTCGATTGCAGGCAATTGCTGCTGTGCTTGCCGTTCCGGTTTCTTCCTTTTTCGAGAGCAATGGCGAACCGGTGGAACACCAGCCGCCCCTAGAAAATGACTTCGCTGTATTTCTCGCCTCGCCGGACGCCGTTGCGTTGAACTCAGCATTTGCGAAAATCGAAGACAGTGAAGTGCGACGCAAAGTCGTTGCCTTGGTCAAAACCATTGCGGGCGCTTGAAATCAAAAGGCCAACGCAAGGCGGCCTTCTCCTTCAAATGTGGTGACGATTTATAAGCACTTCGTGATACGGTCTTCCCATGAAGAAGCCCAATACGACAAAGCCTCTTCTGAGGCATGACGAACCGCTCCGATCCCGCCCGCTACGCCGGCGAGATCCCGCGCAGCCGAACCTGCCGCTTGATGCAATGCCAGACCGGGTTGAACCTTGTCTTGCGCTTCTAAAAGCCAAGCCGCCCAAAGGCGACGATTGGCTTTTAGAGGTCAAATGGGACGGCTATCGCATTGCAGTTCACATTGAGCTCGGCCGGGTTCGCATACTCACCCGCGGAGGCCACGACTGGACACACCGTTTCCCGACGATCGCTGACGCTGCGAAAAAACTTGCTGTCGCCACAGCCATAATCGACGGCGAGGTCGTGGTGATGGACGAGCAGGGGCGGTCGGATTTCGGCCTCCTGCAGAAGTCCTTGGGCGGACGCTCAGGAAAATCCAGCGCAGCTGACGCCATCCTCATGGCCTTCGATCTTCTTTATTTTGATGGCCACGATCTCCGCGCCGTCGAACTCTCCTCCCGCAGAAAAATGCTCGAGGATCTTCTGTCCTCCAAGCCACCAGGTATTATGTTTTCTGAAACGATCGAAGCGGACGGTGACGCGCTCCTGTCGTCCGCCTGCGGTCTCGGCCTTGAGGGCATCATCGCCAAACATCGCGATAGTCCCTATCGCTCCGGTCGCTTGGGCGACTGGCTGAAGATCAAATGCATCCAGAGTGACAGCTTTTTCATCGTCGGATACGAGCCATCCACTGCCGCGCTCGGCGGAATTGGCTCGCTCTTGCTCGCCGCCTATCGAGGCGATGACATCGTGTATGTCGGCTCCGTTGGAACCGGATTCAAGGAGGCTCAGGCCAACAAACTGCGCAGTGTCCTGGACCGCCTTAAACGCAAGCGGCCTCCGGTCGAATACGCCGGCGTACGCAAGAATGTCGTATGGGCGCAGCCAACGATCATCGCTGAAATCGAGTATCGCGCCTGGACGCATGAAGGGAAGCTGCGGCACGCCTCATTCAAGGGCATCCGCGACGTCCAGGACAATGCCGAGGTCTATCGCCTCGATGAACACTGACAGGTACTATCCCGTCAGCAAAGGACTGATTCTCGACTATTGACACGCCGTAGGCTTGGCCACACGCTTAGAGAGTGTTTAATAGAGCAAGATGAATGCAAATATTTCAGTCCCATGTGTCGTTTGAATGCCCAGCTTGTCATAAGCGATCTTCCGGGCATGTTGAGATTCCGGAGCCTGACTGGCAAGCCGCCGAAAGTTCTAGCGACTTGAATTCTGAGGGAAATATCTACGTCCAGTGTACGGAGTGTGACGAGGAGTTTGCCGCGTATGTCGAGAACAACGCGGGTAACGTCCAGATCAAGCTGGACGATTTTCCAGACACCTACGTCGATGCAGATAATGCGTTTTACAGTCGAGAAGACTGGCCAGAACCAGAGGTTCCAGACGATCCACGGTCTATCTTTGCCGACTTGCATGGTGAGGTGAGTGCGTGGTTGGGAGAACACGGTTCAGACTATGGCGGTGCTTTAATCAATCGTATGTTGTTCGCGTCGCTTATCGGTGGCCTGGAAGCTTTCCTGAGCGACACGCTTCTCAACGCTGTAGCTGAGAGAAAAGAAGCACAGCTGCGTCTTGTGAAGCAGGACAAAGAAGTTCTGGCGATGAAATTCTCTGCGGCAGAAGTGCTTGAAAACCCGAATATTGTGATTGAGACGCTGACCAGCCACCTGCGCGATATTAGTTTCCATAACCTCCCGAGGATCAATGCTCTCTATCGTGCCGGATTGGAGATCGATTTCTTCGCACTGGTCGGAAAAGACGCCGTCGCAGCTCTCAATAAAGCCGTCGCTCTCCGACATCATGTCGTGCATCGTAACGGACGCGATAAACAAGCTAATCTGCTGGATGATTTTACGCCAGGTTATGTGAAGTCCGTGTTGGATTTGGTCGACGACCTGGTGAGAAAAATCGATGAAGCGGTGAATCCGCATCCGTTCTGATGGAAGATCTGAGATTTTTGGGAATGAGAGTGAGGGGCATCGCACAATGTGCGACCGTGCTCTATGGCTTCGCCACGGAGCCGCCCTGTCGGCCGTCTCCGCCGTTCCGGTAACGATCACTTGTCCTGAAAAAACAGAGTGACCGCTTTAGCGGCCTCATTCGCAATGAGCATACGCTCCGCTTAATGCCCTTTCCCACTGTTTGATTCCCGCTCTACGATGGTCCGCAGGTCTCGCCAATGGGCAAGCAGGCTGTCGCCTGTCCGTCTGTCAGAAAAACGGCTTTCACCGCCAGGGCGGCAAACCTTCCGTTTTTCAGCCAGCCAGACCCATGACTAGCCCCGCGCACCAACGGGGAGCGGGCTTCGCCCTTCCCCCCTTCGTTCCGGTGGATGTGAGGGCACATCCACCGGAACGGTGGGTGAAAGGCTTCGCCCACTGCGGGGCTTGCCTCTCGGATTTCGGGAACCGTTGGAGACTTAATCATGACCGTTTACACAAGCACCGCACGTTTCGACACCGGCCGCGCTCTGACTGAGGACGAACTGCGCAAGCTCGCCCCGTCGATCTTTGCCAAGACGGCGCACGAAAGCCGGTCAGAGCGTTTTCAGCCGATCCCCACAATTGAAGTCCTCCGTGGCCTCAAAAAGGAGGGCTTCGTTGCTGTCGGTGCAAAGCAGTCATCATCACGGAGCGAAGGTAAGGCAGACTATACCAAGCATCTTATTCGACTTCGCCGCATCGACGATGGCAAGGTCTACAGCGTGGGCGATACCGTTTGCGAAATCCTCCTGAAGAACGCCAACGACGGTACAAGCGCATATGAGTTGATGGCCGGATTGTTCCGCGTGCGTTGCCTCAATTCGCTTGTGACGCAGACCGGCACGATTGAGGAAATCAAGGTTCGCCATTCGGGCGACGTACAGGCGAAAGTCATCGACGGTACATATACGGTCCTCAAAGCCGCCGAAACCGCGCTTGCAGCCCCGCAGGACTGGTCAGTTGTGCGCCTCAACAGGGAGGAAAAGGAAATCCTTGCTGCAGGAGCCCACCTGCTACGCTTTGGCGACGCCGAGGGCGAGGCAAAAACTCCCATCAAGCCGGATCAGCTTTTGAAGCAGCGCCGCGCCGACGATATTTCTGATGACCTTTGGACGACGTGGAATGTCGTGCAGGAGAACGCAATCAGGGGCGGCATTCGTGCGGTTGGTCGTGATGACCTCGGCCGTCCCCGTCGGGTACGTTCCCGCGCCGTGACTGGTATCGATCAGGACATCAAGCTCAACAAGGCGCTTTGGCTCCTTGGAGCCGAAATGGCCAAGTTGAAGGGCGCACACTGATGCGCCCCGACACCTCATTTTCACCCGCTGAGCTTTTCAACTGCTGTACGGCGTCGCAGGAGCCAGACTGGAGCAAATTCACGACCCTTGAACTTGGCGGCTGCATCGATGCCGCCGAGGAAGGCGCAGACGGTACCTGCATCGAGGGCGGGCGGTCCCGCGCCGATGCGGAGTTTTTCACTGTCTACGGACGTCTTATCGAGGGCGTTTACGACCCGATCACCGATTGCGATGATTTTGACGAGGCGCAGCGGATTGCTGCGCATTTGTGCGGCCTAAGCGGCTTGTCGCTTCAGATCGCGTGCTAAACGCTTGAATAAAGGTGTCCGCTCGGGAGATGCGGCGGAACCTCTGGCGGGGTTTTGCGAGGAACCCGGCCGCCCTTCGAAGGGCTCCCCTAAAGCCCCGCCCCTCGAACTCCCCGCCCACCCGAATTGCTTGCGGCCTATGATAACCACCGCGACCGCAAACCTGCCGGCCTGGTGCACTCGTGCAGTGACAGAGCGTTCGAATATCGTTGATCATCTTTCATTTTCGATGATCTTGGTTTGAGCCGAAGCCAGAACGCGCTCCCCATAGCGCCGAAGTGACGGCGAAGGCTCCGGCCGCGATCGCGGCCGATAATGACGCTGCGCGTCAATCCGCGTGGCGGGAAAGGGGAACCAGCTCCCCCTCCCCCTCAAGCACAAAATCAGGTTTCCCCATCCTTCCTTCTTCCGCTGCGCGTCAGTCGTGCAGGACACGGTTGTCATCGCCGCCGCCTTCGTCGCCGGCGATGACAACCGGCCCGCTGGGTGGGTGATCCCCCTCCTGATTTTCTGCTTGCCCCCCGCCCCCACGTCCGGATCGCCGGAAGCTCGGGAGCAGGAGCGAGTGCTCCTGCCCGAGAGGGCAAGAGCTAACCGCTACGCGGAAATAGGAGATTGGACGATGGCGAAACTCACAAAGGCAGAGCGCAAGGCGCACGCAGAGGCCGAGGCAATTCTAACAAACGATCGGCTGAGCGAGGACGAACGCGAGTTTGTCTTCCGTAACTGGCACGAGGGTGCGGAATTCATCAACGGCGCGGCTGGCGCTTTTTTCACGCCGTTCGATCTGGCCGGTGACTTCGCGCTGGATGGCGCTGGCGGGCGTGTGATCGATCTTTGCGCGGGTATCGGCGTTCTCTCCTATTTCGTCGGCCAGCGCGCCAGGTATGGCAGCCGCGCCACGGAACTGACGTGTGTCGAGATCAACCCGAAATACTGCGAAGTTGGACGCAAGCTTGTGCCGGAGGCCCGTTGGATCAATGCCGATGTTTTCGATTGGCGAGAGCTGGGCCTTGGCCGCTATGATATTGCGATCGGCAACCCACCCTTTGGCCGCGTCCGCCGCAGTGCCAACGGCCCTCGTTACCGTGGGAGTGAGTTTGAGTTTCATGTGATCGACATTGCCGCCGAGCTGGCCGACTATGGCGCGTTCATCATTCCGCAGCAGTCCGCATCTTTCCAATATTCAGGCCGTCATTTTTTTGAGCGTCAGACAAAGGGCAAAGGCGTGGAGTTCGAAAAAGCGACGGGCCTCACAATGGATGCGGGCGTCGGTGTCGACACATCGATTTTCAAGAACGACTGGAAAGATACCACCATCATAACTGAAATTGCTTGTTTCGATTTCACGGAGATACGCAGTCGTATCTCAGTGAAAGAGGATCTGGAGGCAGCGGACGGTGCAAGTAAACCGCTGGCGCGTGATATGTCTTTCCTCGTGCCTTTTTCCGCCGATAAACGCGGCCAGTTGAGCTTCTTTTGAGCTTGCAAAAGTGTATATTCCGAATAGAATATTCGAATATCTATCAACGCATATACGCGCAAGGATTCAGACATGTCTCTTTATATCCGCGATAATGCCGTCGATGAGCTTGCAAGAAAAGTTCAGATGGCAACCAAGGCCCCGAATAAAACCGAGGCTGTACGGCGCGCTCTCGAAAATGAGCTTGCCCGGGCCGAAAACGCGATCCCGCTAAGCGATCGTGTCAAGAAGCTGCAAGACGAAATCGGTTCCGTGCTCGGCCCGAACCCCAAGCCTTTCGATATGAAGAAGTTCACCGACGAACTGTGGGAAGAATAAATGTATATCGACGCATCCGCGATCATCGCGATCCTCACCAATGAGAGCGACGCTGGCTCCCTTCTTGCCAAACTTGAGGACGCAAAAAAGCCGATCTTCTATTCGTCGATGACCGTTTTCGAAGCGGTGTTGAGCCTATCTCGCCAAATGGCGAATGCGAAGGTCGGTCACCAGGCCCCAATCCCTCCGGAATTAATCGATACCGCCCAACAAAAAATCGATAGTTTTTTAACGTTGATCGCCGCTCGTGAAATGCCAATTGGTGGCAAAACCCACCGCGCAGCCATCGATGCCGCGCGAAACTTCGGAAAATTTGTGGCCCATCCCGCTCGCCTGAATATGGGAGACTGCTTCGTTTATGCATGTGCAAAGGAGTACCGTCTGCCCCTCTTATTCAAGGGTGACGATTTCATAAAGACCGATATTGAGGCAGTCTAAGCTGGCGAGTGGAATTTCGGTAGGCGTATTTCATATTCTTGGGATTGTTCCGCCGTCCCTCGCTCTTGAAGAGATCGATTGGAGAAAGAAACATCCAGACGAATATGGAGAGGAGGATTTGGAGGCGGTGCCCTTTTTCCACGACATTTTGGTTCGTATCCGGGCAGTGGAAAGTCGCACCTGATTAGCGTCCCGTCGCCTCGCCCTTCCGCATCGAGCGGCAGGACAAGGCCCGAGGGGTTCCCCTTTGGCCCCACCCCTCGAACACCCCGCCCACCCGATCAATGACGGCCGCCTGAGAGCGGCCTTTCTTGTGCGGAACGCACGGGCGGGGTCAGTCGGTCCCGCCTCCCCTGAAGGGCCGCTGCGCTGAGGCTCCTGCGGCTGCCCTTGTTCCGCTCTTAGCGTGTCGAGAATTCCCGAAATCCCGTCCTACGGCCGGCGCTATGCTGATTTCTCCGATGCTCTTCCTTCCATCCTTATCGACAGCGGTTTCGCAAGCGCCACCTTGCCGATCGCGCGAGCTTCGCCCGCTCGAAACGGTGGCCTGTCTAACCGACCTTTCGGCCGCAAGTTCGATAGTCGGGGGAAAGAGGGCTCTGCCCGTCTCTCCCCCAGCAAGAACCGCCTCGTCCCTCCGGTGCAGCAATTCCGTCGCACCCTGAAGGGTGCAACCGCGTTGCGCACCATCAGGCCGCGCGCTTCGCACGCTCTCCTCCGGATCTTGCCCCCCCTCTCTCCGGCTGTTCCGCACGAGCTCGGGGACAGGAGCGGAGTGCTCCTGCCCGCCGGGCAGAAGAAAGGCCGCTTCGCGTTTTGAAAGGAGAGCGGAAATGACGCAGGCCCACCAGATATTCGACGTGATTGAGTACGATGACGGAACCGAACCCGGTCTAAATCAGACTGAGCGGGTCCTTTACCATGCCGGCAGAGGATATCGCTTTGCCACGACTGAAGAGGCGACGAAGCAAGCGCTGATCAAGGCGTATTTCCCGTCGCCTGGGGATGCCGTACAGGCTGCGCGCCTTGCCACGGCACGCCAAGATTTGTTTTCCGTTAGACCAGTCCGGACAAGGCGTGATTTCGCGAAAAGCTATCTGGAGTGGAAGATCCTGCAAGGTCACGGCGGCGCTGGCGACGAAGCCGTAGCTGCTGCCGTTCGTCAATGGTTTCCGAAGAAGTGCGCGGAGGACAAAGACCTATTGGCGCAGATGACGGCTTACGCCTTGGCCTGCCATCGAGCCCGCCAGGGTTCAGCGGCTTATGCTGTGTGAGGTGGATGATGACCTCTCACAGCAAACTTCAGGGAGCCGCGCCTCTCGATGGCAAGATCTGGACGCTCGCCCATATTGAAGGCGAGTGTATGACTGTTCGCATAGGTCAACTGATAGAGACCATACCCTTTCAAGCTGTGCATCAGATCATCGACGATGATCCCGCAAAAGTCAGCGGTGAAATGGACAAGCTCGCCAGCAGGCTCAATGCATATGCTCAATCCGCTCAAACTACTTATCGTGATAGGGGCCACCTGGTTAACGTCGATTTCGGCGCGGAGATGGAGGATTTTGTGCGCAGGCACCTTTTTCTGACAAGGCGATATTGGCGATGCCATGCGCTTTGCAGACGAGCAGCGACGGGAAACAGGGATTCTCGAAATAGGCGTAGGCTGGATGCCCTCTGGCGCGTGCTCTATTCGAGGCGTGCTCAGCTTCAGGCTGATACATTCAGGGCGAGATCCGCGCTCCATCTCAAGGCCTTTCCTTTGGAGGCTGTTGAACATGGCCCTTTCGGATTTCGAAGAAGAATGGAGGAGGGTGAGCCGATCAAAACCAATGCCGAAGACAAGTCATCATGGATTGATTTGGCTGTGGTGCAATTGCGAAGCACTTACGCGATGCTTGCAAGAACGGCGACGCGCGATCGCCCTGCCAAAGGTTGATTAACCCCTGAAAACAAAACTCCCCAGCCTGGAGAGCTGGGGAGCAACCTGATTTTCATCAGGAACTTTTGACTGGAGCTATCCACTCGGCCCCGGTGGATCAGGGTTGATCCGAGCGTTCTAACTCACGAACATGCTAAACAAATTTTCGGACATTGTCCAAAAAATAATGCTTCGGCTTGCTTATTTTCTTGCAAATTCCTCATAAGCATTAATGAGAAATTTTACATTGATTACAGCGCGTTAAGTAATTGAGATTTGGCATTGAAAAGCACAAAAAAGCCCCGGCATTTCTGCCGAGGCTTTCCATCACTGACAGATGTCAGATCAGATTAGAACGTGCGCTGAAGGCGAACGAAACCAAGCCAGCTGTCGCCGCCGCCGTTTACACCTTCGGTGCCGTCTACGTCCTGGTAGTTAACCGAAACGAGCGTGGAGAGGCCCTGGGTGATCTTGTAGCCAACAGCTACGCCAGCGCGCCATGCATCGCGATCGCCAACGAAGTCGCCGTTGGTGTTGATGTCCAGAGTGCTGAAGTACTGAGCGCCGGGGGTGATGGTCAGCTTGTCAGTTGCCTTGATGGCGTATTCAGCAGCAACAGTCCACTCAGACTCTTCGTAGTAAGCGTTTGCGCCAGAAGCCCATGCGCCAGAAAGGCCGAGGGTGCCGGGGCCGATGTCAGCCGTAACGATTGCACGGATAGCACCGTTTTCAGCGTCGGTGTCGTAACCGCCAAGCAGGTTAGCGTTTACGCCGCCGAACTTGGCGCCGATGATTGCCGAGATACCAACGTTGTTGTCGCGCTCGCCCTTAGCAAGGGTGTAGTTCAGCTGCGAAACGCCGAGGTTGTTGGTCAGGTTGCCAACGCCGTTACCGGCAACAACGGTTTCCAGTTCTTCAACTGCAACACCAGCGTAGAAGGAGCCGGCATCGTAGGTGTAACGGATAGCGTTCAGACGGGTGTTGTTCGAAGACAGGTTATCAACTTCGCCAGAGAGACCATCATCCCACCAGTTGTAGTAGTAACCGACCTTCAGGCCGCCGAGTTCGATGAAAGCCTGGTCGACAACAACGCCACGTGCGGAGTCGTTGTTTGCCTGGCCACGGAAACCGATGTAACCGCGCAGAGCGCCGAGTTCGGTGTCGGTGCGGGTGTCGATGTTGAACTGAGCGCGCGTGAACGAGTTCCAGTCAGACGTACCGGACAGGTTGCGACCGAAGTCCGTCTGGAAACGGATGTAACCGTCGAACTTCAGGCAGGTTTCGGTGCCGGGGATGTAGAAGAAGCCAGTGCCGAAAGCGTCGCAAACGCGAACGTATTCCAGGGGCTCAGGCTCAGCAGCGACGATAGCGTCGGCAGCGTGAGCGCCGGATACTGCTGCGAGAGCCGCAGCGGAGCCGATGAGAAGGCTCTTGATGTTCATGGTTGACCTCCAGTCAAATTTTATTTTCCACCAACGCACGTCCTGAGAGCTGGTTGTCCCCGCCTCTTTGGCTGTGCGCTGATTCACAAATGGCAGATGAAATGCGGAGTCGGCAATGTAGAACGGCATAATACAATCATATTCGTGCCGCCTTAATTTCGGATTGTAGCAAAAGGGCAACAATGTGATTAATGGACCGCCATCGGCGGTGTGAAACAATACCCTTTGTTAAACACCAGATTTAATCATTTGGTAATTTCCGTTCAGTTTCAGGATCTTATTCGTGTGTTGCGCGTTGAGATGTGCGGCCATTCGTTCGTTTGACTCGATCACTATACTGGAACATAATAAGAACAAATGATGGTGCGAATACTGACAAGCCAAATTTTGAGGTCAGCATGTGTAACTTGTACCGTGTGAAAACCAATCAGGAATCAATGCGCGACATCGTGGGCATCATGCAGGAGCGGCTTAACCTCGAGCCTGACATCGAGATCTACCCGGACCGATCAGCGCCAGTAGTGCGGAACGGAGAAAATGGCCGGGAACTCGCTGGCCTGACATGGGGAATGCCGTCGCCGCAGTTCGTCACACAGGGGAAGCCGGACACGGGCGTCACAAACATTCGTAATGTGACGTCGCCGCACTGGCGGCGCTGGCTTAGGCCTGAGAACAGATGCGTGGTGCCATGGACAATGTTCTGCGAATGGGAGGACACCACGCCACGCAAGACCAAACGCTGGTTTGCGATCAACGAGGAAACGCCCCTCGCCTTCTTCGCCGGCATATGGACCGGGTGGAACGGTGTTCGCGGATCAATGAAGAACCCACGTGAAGGCGATCACCAGCTCTATGGATTTCTGACGACCGACCCGAACAGCGTCGTCAAGCCGATCCACCCGAAGGCAATGCCGGTCATTCTGACGAACAAAGATGAAGTTGAGACATGGCTTACCGCGCCGTGGGACGAAGCGAAATCGCTTCAACGGCCATTGCCTGACGACGGCCTCGTGCTGCTGCCAGTTGAGGAAGAAAGGCCGCAACAGGATCTATTTGGATAGGAGGCAAACATGCGCATTCGTCCATACCTGCTCGAAAAGCACGGCGTATACGCAAAATCCCCACTGGATGACGGTGACTTCGTCGGCGCAAAGAAAGCCAGCCATGACGACCTTGATCCGCGAATAATCGCTGAAGTCGACCGGGATTCTGACCTCACAGTCTTCACCGGTTACGTTGCCACAGAACTACTCGCCGACGATGACGACATACCGACCGGCGCTAGAACGGAGATTTTGTTCAGCCAGCGCAAGGGAATCGCTGCCGTTTACTACGACCACCCCAACATTTCCGACGCGTTCATCGAATGGGTCTTCTGTTCGTCCGCCGAGGATGCGTTGGACAAATGGAAAAAGAAAGTTCGCTGGCCTCTGATTGAAGCATCGAGGGGACCGGTCGACATATTCGGAGACGCCCATCTTTGAGCGACCAGACCATTAAGGCCGGCGACGGCATTCTCGACGAGCACTATTGCGAACATTCGGGCTGCAAGAAGTGGGGCGGCTTCGGATATTCCCGCTCAGAGACGGAGATGTCATCCTGGCATTGCTGGGAGCACTATCCTCAAAGAGATCTGTTCCAATTCGACCGATCAGCACGTCGCAAAGACGGTTGATTTATACACGGGCGATTGACAGTTTATTGTCTCACCATTCGAGTGCGTCGTCATCCGGTGAAACCGACAGAAGCGCTTCGTGGACCGCATCGACGAAGGCCGCCCGCGCATCTTCCGGCCGATCATCCAAGCCGTTTTCAAGAACGGCAGAGCAGACCATGAGGGCAGTGACGTAAGCCTGTCCATCGGCGCCAGCCGGCCATTTGTTTAAAAGGCACCTGGCCAAGTCCGCGACTGTCTCAAGGGTTTCGAAATCGCCCCATAGGATCGTAAGTGGCTCTATTCTGAATTCGCTCATCGGGAGAGATTATTATATGCCGAAAGGTTTAATCAAGCCCGTAGACGGCCGGGGTATCCTTCCGCTCCAAGACCTTTGCAAGCCGCATCGCGCAGCTTGCGATCCGGTGATCATCTGCTGCTCCGGAAATATGGCCCGGTTTCGATGACGGCTTAAGTGCTTTCGTCGTACGGGCCGAACTCCTCCGTCATTAGGGCCGTACAAGTGCATCGGGCCGCTTTGAAATCGCTCCTCGTAGCGATGAAAGAAGAGGACGCGAGAGCGTCGATTTGTCTTTCGGTAGCATTTTAAATAAGCAAATATTACCTTTTTGACACGCAAAATAGAGCACCAAAATTAAACCAATAAAGAAAATATCATTATATTTCATAGGTTTATAAAAATTAGGCTTTTGGAAAGAAGTTTGTTAACGCACCAATTTTAGAACTATTTGCGACTACCTAAATAGTCGTCTATGCTCACGCGCAAATCAGACCGGGAATCAGTTCGGCTGACTGAATTTTAAATGTCACGGAGAGAACAACAGACCAGAAAAGAAAAAACCGCTCCCGAACAAATCCGGAAGCGGCTGGGTAGTAATAATATATAAGCCAAAACCGTTATCGCACCCTCCCCGCCCCAATGTCAACAAGAAAACGTCTGTTCGGCGAACGCTAAGTCTTTGCCTGGTCTCTGCTTTTGAAAGTAGGGGACAATGGAGACACTTTGCCATTCAACACGGCCGCAGGGACGAAAGATCACGCCCCAAAGGATGAGGTTTATCGCAATGGCGAAGACCGCGTCGCTCGGAACTGTTCAACGATCGGAGCTCGCCTTTCTTTCGCAAGCGCTACCTTGCACCGGCTTGATCAATGCCACCGAAGCGCACCTGCTTATGCTGTTGGTCAACACCGCGTCCAAAGAGGCTTTTGAAAAGAACGGTAGTCCGATTGTTTTCAAATCAAACAAGCATCTGGCCTTCGAACTGAACCGCTCTGAGAGCCGTGTAAGCTATCTGCTGTCCCGGTTGTTCGACGCCGGCTTGATCACCATGCAAGATAGTGGGAACTACAAGCGGTTCCCCGGCCGCGGGACTGACGGTGACGCTTCGGAGGCTTGCGGGATTGATCTCCGCATACTCGTTGCTCGCCATGGCGAACTCACGGAGCTGGTTCGGACCGCCCGAGTTGAGCAGTCAGCGCGCAACACAGCTCTACGCAGGTATCGTGGAACGCTCAGAATGCTTAATGCGCTGATCGAGGAGGCAACGTTGGACGGCGTTGTTTCCTTGTCAGCCTCCGTCCAGCGTCTGCGCCGGGTCATCCAAGCCGTCGGCAAGCCCTCCGCCGCCAGCAGCAATGTTCTGCGAAAGGCCACAGGCCTCATAGATTGGTTGGCACGAAAGATAACAGGCCTCAATGCCGCTCTGGAAGTGCGTGGAAGTATGCCAAAAACAATAGGCCTGCATCTCGAAAACAATAAGCACATACAGAATACAAACCCCTATCAGCCCGTAGGAAGTAATAATGAACGGCGATCGGCTAAGGCCGATCAACAAAATTTTGAGGCGGCTGGCTCCGCCAGCAAGAGGGCTTTTGAGGAAAGCCTGTGGCAGCGTGTGGAGACACGCAAGCCGAAACCGAGCGAGCGGAACGGTCTGCCTGCCCTGCAGGACCTGTTAAGGGGAACCCCCGCACTGAGCATGTGGGGAATAACCGCGAAAAGCTGGACTGACCTGATAAAGTCGATCCCACTAATGGCGGCCTGCGCTGGCATTTCACCGGACGCCCGCGACCGCGCGGTTCAGCAGATGGGAGAACAGGCCGCGGCCGTCGCAATTGCGATCACTATCCAGAAACAGGAGATGCGGGAAGTGACATCGCCGGGTGGTTATCTCCGTGCAATGACCGATCGCGCAGCGACGGGGGAACTTTACCTCACACGCTCTGTCTACGCTCTGGCGGCACGCCAAATGTCCGGAGCGCTGAATTGATTGGGCCAGAGATGGACTATGGCGCTCACGATTTTTTCCCGTCATGCGGTGCAGCTCGGAGAGCTCGTCGGCATCAGCGCGTGGAGACGGACAATCCCAACGAATGTCGAGGTCATATCGACGCTGGAACGGTGGCTTCTGGCGGGTCAGGCCGTCTTTCCTTTGCCTGGTTTGCTCTTGATGCTCGTTCGCATGTCGCCGCAGATACCGCAAAGCCGCTCCCCTGAAAATTTCCCCGCCTGCGGCTTCCTCGCGAAACAAATTTTCCGGCGAGCAGCCTCCGTCGCGGTGCTTCGGCCCTACGGGTGCAGTCCATGCTCATTCGACATGCCTGATGAACGGTCATCGCAACCCCGATAAAGGAAAGACACCATGACCAACAATAAACTCACCAACTTCATCCAGTTCGAAGATGACAACATCGCAGGCGCCGTGGGCACCGGCCGGATATCCACCCTCACCCACGACATCGAGATCCGCGCCGTACCTTTCACCTCCGCAAACGAGAGAGCGCCGACACATCGCATCTTCGGCAAATCGCCCGCGGGCTACGAACTGGAAGTCGGTGCCATCTGGCAGGGCCAGAACAACAATGGCGGGACCAAGTTCACCCTCTTCATCAAGCAGCTCCGCCTCAATGCCAACCTCGGCCGATACGCCGGCCAGGATGACGCCAGCCTGCAGGCGATCATTCCCTGGGAGGACAGGGACTGAAAAGTCCCCAACTTCTCTTAGCCCCGGCTGGACCCGGGGCTTTTACCGTAATATGGCCGAGCGTTGCGGCATGTCAGCCGCTCTTTAAGTCGTTGAATTTATGGTAAACAAGTTTCTGACTGAAAGTGATCAGGACTTTAGCATTCATTAGTTCGGATACTCTCGGGTTGAGCTTCTAACCATCGATAACCAGCGTTTATCGATGGTTTAGATTCTACGAGGCTAGGCTCGCATCCGAGCCTTTATCGACTTTCGTTTTCTTCGGTCACGAACTCTCCCACGAATGAATAGCCCGCGTAAAAGCCATTCCTCTCCATGAAATGCCAGCCTAACCTGTACTTTTTCGAAAATCGCGCGAGGTCCTTTTGTATCCTCGAGCGAATTTCCGCCCGTTTTCCATGATAGTGTTTCAGCATTGCAATGTCAGTCGGAGAGGGAGCTGTGTCTGTCCCGCTGTAAACAAATCGTTTTCTCCTGTTTGTCATGCTCTTCGAGACGAAATCCAGCGCGGATCCGGGAATGAAACTGTTGAAATCGTAGACGTCGCCAGTTTCCGGGTTTCGTGTGATTTCGATGGTGACAAGACCCTCATTCGCAGCCAATGCGGATATGAAGCGCTGTCGCACGGTGTGAGAGTTATGCCGGGATATCAACGCAGACAAATATGAGATCTGCGCCGTCCCCAAAACGGTCACCAAAAAGGTAGCTGCTTCAGCCGCCCAGGGACCCTGCAACTGTCCCACGACCATCTTCCGCACCTTTTCAGGCTGCTCTTTATTAAGCTCGCGCAGCAAATCTAGCGATGGTCCCAGGACCGTTCGATCGGCGGAATCGAAGACGACCCGCTCAATAAGCTGGACGAGCTTTTCCGTTTTCATTGTCTTCCGGAGAGCTCCGAGCGCCGTTCGCCGAACGAATGCGTCCCCAGATCGCAAAAAGGTGTCGAGAATTCGCGACGCTTCTTCGTGGTTCGGTGTCGCTGCCCCGAACTGAAATCGATCAAGCCAGATGACCTGTTCCGTCCAGTGATCGTTGAGATAAGACGGCTCAAGGCTTTGCCTGTCGCCCATATCTTCCTCTTCGAAAAACGACCCGTCAGTATCCGCTCCATCGAGAATGGTTGTATCGTCAAAAACCGTATTATCGTTCCTGGTAACACCTCGAAGTGACGCACCCGTAAAATTCACGTTCCTTAAATCACAGTCACTCAAATCTGTGTTGTCCAGAATAGCGAACTGGAAATCGCTCTCTGGATCCAAACCTATGGCTTTGGCCTTCGAAATGAAATCGAGCTCTGATTTTTCCAGAATATCGATGGCCTTTGCAATCTGGTCGCCGTTAGGCAGAACAAAAAACGGGCTCTCACTCATCAAACATTTCCAGCCGCGCAAAGGTTATTGTTTCCGGGTTTTTATCTTGTGCAACTTCGGAAAGCTGTTTGGTGACCAACAAACTCAGAAGCCTTCCCGAGCTTGTCGGGAGCGATAGCTTCGGCTTACCCACAATTTCGACAGCGATATCGCGACGTTTGGCATGAATGGTGACAGATGCGCCAAACCGATTAGATAACCGCTCGTCCTTGTTAACCCGAAAAAACACTTGATCCTTGTGAAGATAAGTTCCGGACAGGGCGCGGTTGTCCTCATTAGTCACCTTCCAAAGATCGCCTCCCTTCATTTCAACCGGAATGTGTCGAACCACTGTTTCCGTTTTCCTCAACCGTTCCTGTTCCGCTGAAAGATCCTTTGATGACGACCGTTTGAAGCCAAGGCCAAACTTTGGACCCGTAGCAGAGCCTGACGCAGATCCATTTGTTTCGCTCCCCTTTGCGGAACGGCTGGATTTCTTGTCGTGTTCTTCAACGTTGATCGTCTTGTCAGCAAAGGCTCCATGGATTCGCATACCATGCTTCGTGTCTCCGCAGATCTCGCCACCTTCCGCATTCGCGGAAATGTAAGCTGCCTTGAAACTGATTTTGAGTGTGTATCCTTCAACCTCTGTTTCCGCCTCATCGAAGAAGATCCTCGTTTTGACGTCTGCCGTTGTGCCCTCTTCGTTGATGGCCATTGTCCCGGCAAGTTCGACTAGGTGGCGCAATGGCATCTGTGACTTTGATGAAAACTGCACGGCCGAATCCTTATTGTTGAGCAAGCCAGATTTAGCAGAAACACGTCTTGCTTACCATCACGGCGTGTATCGCGGCGCGAATGCAAGAGCCATCGCCTCCGGGCGACGCGTCGGATATTCTCTCCTACCGTTAACGAGGCGCACCGCCGCCGGGAATGAGTGAGCTCCAGGAGCTGCGCTTTGCTTCCCCATTTACGGTGGACGTCGGGCGGTTGTCCGCGGACAACGTCGCGGATTGAACCGTTTCTTGCAAGAGTTGTCCGCGGACAACCATGCCAGGTAGCTACATAGTTACCCATTTGTAAATTGTTTACGAATCGGAGATTATCGTAGCTGCGCAATTCAAGGCTGATTTGTCAAAACTGCGCTGCTGAGGGAATTCC
>NZ_CP115846.1 GCF_013318015.2 Agrobacterium tumefaciens
GTGAGCAAAGCCGCTGCCATATCCCGAAATGATCGCCCGTCGGTAGATGTTACCATTGGTGAGCATGCTGAGCAGCTCAGCTCTCAGCTTCAAGCGATGAGCGAGGCGTTGTTTCCTCCGACGTCGCACAAGAGCTTGCGCAAATTCACCTCGGGTGAAGCCGCACGCTTGATGAAAATATCTGACTCAACTCTTCGAAAGATGACACTGGCTGGCGAAGGGCCGCAACCTGAACTCGCCAGCAACGGACGGCGCTTTTACACCCTCGGTCAGATAAACGAAATCCGGCAGATGCTTGCCGGCTCGACTCGAGGACGTGAAAGCATTGATTTTGTGCCTCATCGCCGAGGTTCTGAGCATTTGCAAGTCGTTGCTGTAACCAACTTCAAAGGTGGCTCTGGGAAGACGACGACGTCCGCTCATCTTGCACAGTATCTGGCGTTGCAAGGTTACAGGGTTCTCGCAGTCGATCTCGATCCGCAGGCTAGTCTTTCAGCACTCCTCGGCGTTCTGCCAGAAACTGATGTCGGTGCAAACGAAACGCTCTATGCGGCTATTCGGTACGACGACACACGTCGTCCGTTGCGAGATGTGATCCGACCGACGTATTTTGATGGTCTTCACCTTGTTCCTGGAAATCTCGAGCTTATGGAGTTCGAGCATACCACCCCGAAAGCATTGACTGACAAAGGTACGCGCGACGGATTGTTCTTCACTCGCGTGGCCCAAGCCTTTGATGAGGTCGCCGACGATTACGATGTCGTGGTCATCGACTGCCCTCCTCAGCTTGGGTTTTTGACTCTCAGCGGGTTGTGTGCTGCAACATCAATGGTAATCACCGTACATCCTCAGATGCTGGATATCGCTTCCATGAGCCAGTTTCTCCTCATGACACGCGACCTTCTGGGTGTCGTGAAAGAGGCGGGGGGCAATCTCCAGTACGATTTCATACGCTATCTCTTGACGCGCTATGAGCCCCAGGACGCGCCGCAGACGAAAGTGACGGCACTGCTGCGCAACATGTTCGAGGATCACGTCCTTACAAATCCTATGGTCAAGTCGGCAGCGGTATCTGATGCCGGTTTAACCAAGCAGACGCTCTATGAGATAGGGCGAGAGAACCTTACCCGGTCGACATACGACCGGGCGATGGAATCTTTAGATGCGGTGAATTCGGAGATCGAGGCTTTGATCAAGATGGCGTGGGGGCGGGTCTAATGAAAGGCTTTGCGTTCCTCACAGATCTGTTGGGAGCTCCCAACAGACAGGTGTTGATTCGCCCCCTGGACATGGGGCACTGGAGAAGCCGGGGTAATTTGAGACGACGACGCACGCCCATCGCTAATTGGCCAGGGTGCAGTTGTCTTGTCTTGTTGGGAGCTCCCAACCAAGCGCATTTGCAATCAAAAATGCGACGCCACGACGCCAAACCCAAGAGGCCGATATCATGAGCCGCAAAGACGCAATCGATACTTTGTTCCTCAAGAAGCAACCTGCGACCGATAGAGCAGCAGTCGACAAGTCGACCGCTCGTGTTCGTACCGGAGCGATTTCGGCCATGGGTTCGTCTTTGCAAGAGATGGCTGAGGGCGCAAAGGCTGCAGCTCGGCTGCAGGATCAACTGGCTACAGGCGAAGCCGTCGTGTCCCTGGATCCGTCCATGATCGACGGGTCGCCGATCGCGGATCGGCTGCCCTCAGACGTGGATCCGAAATTCGAGCAGCTTGAGGCGAGCATTTCGCAGGAGGGGCAGCAGGTGCCGGTTCTTGTCAGACCGCACCCTGAGGCTGCCGGTCGATATCAGATCGTATATGGAAGGCGGCGGCTGCGCGCGGCAGTAAATCTGCGGAGAGAGGTTTCTGCCATTGTTCGAAATCTCACGGACTGTGAACTGGTCGTGGCCCAGGGCCGCGAAAATCTTAACCGTGCTGACCTCTCGTTCATTGAGAAGGCTCTCTTCGCCCTGCGCCTCGAAGATGCGGGTTTTGATAGAGCCACCATCATTGCCGCGCTATCCACTGACAAGGCCGACCTCAGCCGCTACATAACTGTAGCAAGGGGCATACCGCTGAACCTCGCCACACAAATCGGCCCAGCGTCGAAAGCGGGTCGATCGCGTTGGGTCGCACTTGCCGAGGGGCTTGGGAAGCCTAAGGCAACGGACGCAATCGAAGCGATGCTTGGGTCAGAGCAGTTCAAGCAATCTGATAGCGATACCCGCTTTAACCTCATTTTCAACGCCGTTTCAAGGCCACCTGCGAAGACTCCAAAAAAGGTAAGGGCCTGGAGCACGCCAAAGGGGAAAAAGGCAGCGACGATCCGACAAGAAACTGGACGAACGGCTCTGGTTTTCGACGAGAGACTGGTGCCAACTTTTGGCGAATATGTCGCTGACCAGTTGGACAGTCTGTACGCCCAGTTCATTGAAACCAACGGAGGAGGCTAGCTCGACCAATAGTCAGGGTTTCATCCAATTTAAAGCTCCGCTCGACTGAGATGGACTGGCTCTCACCGCAAAAGAAAAAGGCCCCCGAAACGGCGTTCCGGAAGACCTTCTCTGTAGTCTCGCAGCTAAGAGAATCGCATTTCCAGGAATCGTAGTCAAGGGTCCCGTAAGGGAAAGCGTCATTTCGACGGGCGGATTTCAATTGCCTAACAAAAGGTAAAAGGAAATGCAGACGCATATCTCAACGACGTCCTTTGGGCGGCGGCCGATGACGCTCGGCCATATTGCAAGCCAGATGGCAGCAAAAGCGGTCGCATCAGACACTGTCGCCCACAAATGGCAGGTCTTCCAGCACATCCGTGAATCCCGGGGACTGATCGGAGCCACGGACCGCTCACTCTCGATCCTGAACGCGCTGTTGACGTTTTACCCGGAGACCGCCTTGACTGGTGGTGCCGAACTGGTCGTATGGCCTTCTAACGAACAGCTGATGGCTCGCGCCAACGGCATGCCCGCCACGACACTGCGCCGGCATCTTGCCATACTGGTTGATTGCGGGCTCATCATTCGCCGCGACAGCCCCAATGGCAAGCGGTTCGCCCGCAAGGGAAGGGGAGGGGAGATTGAGCAGGCCTATGGGTTCGATCTGTCGCCGATCGTCGCGCGGGCCGAGGAGTTCCGAGATCTGGCCCAGACAGTGCAAGCTGAAAAAAAGGCCTTCCGGGTGGCCAAGGAGCGCTTGACTCTTCTTCGTCGTGACATTGTCAAAATGATCGAAACTGGCGTCGAAGAGAGCGTTCCTGGAAACTGGGGAAGAGTTACCCAGACCTATCAGGGGATCATCGTCCGCCTGCCACGCTCGGCACCTCGGCAGCTTGTCGAGAGTATTGGGCAAGAGCTTCAGGAACTCTGCATCGAGATCCGTGACGTATTGGAATCTTTCACAAAAACGATGAATCTGGACGCCAATGAGTCCCATATCGGTCGCCACAAACAGAATTCAAATCCAGACTCTAAATTTGAATCTGAATACGGCTCTGGAAAAAAAGATGAAGCGGGCGGCAGCGTTGCGGAAACCGACAATGTACGGAGCTTGCCGAAACGCGAGCTGCCTTTGGGAATCGTGCTGGATGCCTGCCCCGAAATGCGGGAATTGGCCCAGGGAGGTCCAATTCGGCATTGGCGCGACTTGCTGGCGGCGGCTGAGCTTGCCCGGCCGATGCTGGGGATTAGTCCGAGCGCCTGGCGGGAGGCCCGCGAAACCATGGGCGAGCAACACGCGGCGATCACGCTGGCTTCGATCTATCAGCGGGCCGGTCAGATCAATAACGCTGGGGGCTATCTGCGCAGCCTGACCGACCGGGCCAAGGATGGGAAGTTTTCGACCTGGCCGATGGTCATGGCGTTGCTCCGGGCGAAGCTGGACGAGCAGAAGAATGCAGTCGGCGCTGGAAAGCCGCGAACTGCTGAGGAGGTCGAGGATGACAGCCGCCTCCACGTATCGGAATCGCTGCTCAAAAACCTGCGAAAGCCGAGATCTTGGTGATCCTCTCGCTATTCAGCCGCGGCGATGTCGACGTCGGTGATCAACCCGGAACGTCGGGCGCGGTCGATCAGGTTCTTGACGGACGAGGGCGCCCATTTGGATCCACCGCGCGGCGTGCGCTCGTGCAGTCTTTCAAGCTGGCCGGCGATCTCGCGGAGCTTCAGGTCTGGGTTCGAAGAATGGATGCCGGCCACAAGCGTCATCAGGCGATCTTCGGGAAGACGGGGAGGAGATTTTTTCAGGAGCGCTGCATCCACCAGGCGTTCCCTCACCATCCACTTCACGGCGCGGCGAAGACGTTCTGGCGTCCAGTCGAGGCCCCGCTGCTTGAGCATTCGGGCGATGTCGTCCCATGTGTGATCCGGTCGCATGCGACGAACGGTAGGAAGCCATTGGTTCGCGGACGCCTGAATCCTATCGCCATATGCCGCTTTCTGGGCCGCGGTCATCCTTGCCAGCGCCTCCGGGCGCTTTTCCCGGATGCCCGGGTTGCCGGAAAGCTTTCCTTTGGACTTGGCTGCGCGGATACCCGCCTTCGTTCGTTCGGAAATGAGCGCGCGTTCGAGCTGCGCCACGGCGCCGAGAACCTGGAGGGAAAACATTCCTTGCGGCGTCGACGTGTCGATAGGATCGCGCAGCGACCGGAAATGCGCGCCCTTCGCCGTCATATCCTCGATTACCTCGAGCAGATGACTGACCGAGCGCGCCAGGCGGTCAAGTCGTACCACAACAAGCGTGTCGCCAGCGCTAATCTCCCGAAGCAGTTTGGAAAGAGCAGGGCGGGCACGCGACGCGCCGGAACCATGTTCTTGAACGATAATGTCGCAACCGGCCGACCTGAGTTCGATCTCCTGCGCTTCCGTCGCCTGTTCGTCCGTCGAAACGCGGGCATAGCCGATTATACGGCCCTGAGGCCGACCGGAACGTCGATTTTGCGTGTTACGAGCCATTTGCAGCGCCTGAGGAATGTTGAAGGGCAGTTTTCCAAACGCAGAGGATAAGGATAAACGATCGTTTGTAAACGTCTCTTGACGCATGTGCGTGGTCACTTTGGTAAAAAAATGCGCTGAAAGACAACGTTTTTGGGCGCTTCGACGTCCGCCGACGGTCCAGCTGTACAATCAGGAGCGCCGCTCCGTTCTATATATAAAGTAGGCGGAAAATCTCTCACCTGTGATTGAAGTTAACGTTATAATAGCTTCAATATTGAACAATTTAACAGGGAATACCAATGGCCTATGAAATCGGCGATTTGCCTCTGGCGCTTCTTTTTCCGGCGGTCGCTCACGCCGAGGATCAACTAGCACGCCTGGATGAGATTGTGCGACGTAGTGTAGTGGGACCGGGCTTCATCGAGCGAGCGCACTTCCATGACGCCACCGCCAGCATGTGGGTCGCCGGCGAACTCGTACACGTCGAAGACCTAGTTCTCCACGATGCCGAGCGGGATGTTCGGGCCCCTACGCACGACATCACCATCGCACATTCTATCCTCCGGGCCCGGAGGCGAATAGCCGGGGCTGAGGCAGACTGGGCGATCAGCCAATCAGGTCTCGAAAACTTGATTGCCCGGGCTTCGATCCCTCCCGCACGTGAGGTGTCAGGGGAGGGCGCGCGAGCACCGCTAGCAGAGGTGACGTCGGATGAGGTCCATGATGGTTTCGCCGACGAGATGGCAGAAATCGACGCGCTTCTTGACCGGTCGGCTCGCACGCTCGCAGCCGCGACAGGGAAGGATCAGGAACACAAGGCGGGATCTTTGGCCCTTGGCGAACTGATCATTCGGGATCCGGACTGGGACGAAGGCGGCCGGCTTTCGGAATGGAAAGCCGTCATGCAGCAGGTTGCGGCGATGCCGCCGACGCTCAGTTCTGCGATCCTCTGGGATGCGTGGGAAACTCTGGAACCGCTGCAAAGACAACATTGGCTCGGTGCGCAACTGGTGAGTTCCTATCTTCGCGCGCGCGGCAAGCTCGCGTCGCACCTGTTCGGGCTCAATTTCGGCCTGAAGGTTGTTCCGCGCGATCGTCGCCGGTCTCGGGACCGGACGCGGCGACTGGTCGCCACGCTTGAGGCCATGGCGGAAGGGGCAGCATTGGGGATGAAAGAAATCATTCGGTTAGGCCAAGCCCGGGACCGCCTAGAGCGCAAGCTCCAAGGAAAGCGGTCGTCAAGCAGCCTTCCCGGTGTCGTGGATTTGCTTTTAACCCGGCCGATCGTCTCCTCATCCATGATTACCAAGGAGTTGCGAGTGAGCCATCGCGCGGCGCTCGATCTGATCGCCGAGCTGGGTGTTCGGGAAATGACGGGACGTGGAAGCTACCGAGCCTGGGGTATTGTCTGAAACACCCTGCCAAAATGAAATCAAACGGGGGCCTTGCACTATCTCTAATTCGGCCCTATCTTTCGGGGTGAATTAGAGAGGCGATCGGATGGAACATCTGACAACGGCACAGGCGGCTTTTGTAGTGGGCGCGCCGCTGGACATCTTCAAGAAGGTTGTCGAGCGCGCGCCGATTAAGCCGCAACTCGTGAAGCGAGGTGGTCGAAGCATTCGACAGTTCGGTCAAGCTGAGCTGGTGTTTCTCCATGCCTATGACGAACTCAAACTGGCGCTCACGCCCAAGAGCCAATCCGAGTTCTATGAGGCGTTGCAGACCTCCCTAAAGCGCGGTCTCGCGAAGGAAGTCGTGTTCGGCAAACAGCGCTACGACATCGGTCAGCACTTAGTCTTCGTCGAGCGCAAGCTGAAGGAACTCGAGAAGCTCACCGATCAGGTCGACCTATCCGGGAAGGAGCCGGTCATCCGAGGCACGCACATCGAGGCTCATCGGATCGCTGCTCTTCTCGACGCCGGCGTCACGGTCGAAGAGGTCCTTCGCGACTATCCCTCCTTGAAGGAACAACAGGTCGTGGCGGCGCGAGTTTATGCGGAGGCGCATCCGAAGGCGGGCCGGCCGTACCCGAAGCAAACGGCAAAAGCCGCCATGCGCGCAGCCGATCTTAGCGCGCTGGATGACTGAGCTTGAAATACCTGCTCGATACAAATGTCCTGAAAGAGATTGGTCGACCCGAACCGCACGAGAATGTCGCGGCTTGGCTCGATACGATCGATGATACCGATCTCGCCATCAGCGTGATCTCGGTTCGACAGATTTCGAAAGGCATCGAGAAGAAGCGGAAAGCCGATGACACTGTGGCGAACGCGATTGCCAAGGCTGCCGACGCAATCTTCGCCGCTTATCAAGGTCGTATTCTCCCGGTCGACGAGGCTGTCGCACGCCGTTGGGGGCAGATGCTCGGTCAATCTGAAAAGAATACCGACGATACCGGCTTGGCCGCGACAGCGCAGGTAAATGATCTGGTCATCGTGAAACGCAACGTCGCGGATTTTCAGAGCCGGGGCGTCACGGTCCTTGATCCATTCAAGAAGCCTGCCAGATCTGTGCCCTCCCAAGATGTGGCACGATGAGCTTCGATCGGATGGGATAAGATATCTATCTCAGCCATCCACAATTCTGCGGAACGGATCTATTGTCTCGCTCTCGGCGGCGCGGACCTGACCAGTTCATCCGGCACAATGACCATGCAGGTGCTTAACGCCGTCGCCCAGTTCGAACGATCTGCTGGTCGAGCGGACGCAATCCGGCCTCAAGCGCGCCAAATCGGAAGGCAAGACCCTCGGCCGGCCGGCCACGCTCAGTGAAGAGCAGAAGAAAGATGTACGCGAAGATCTAGCGAAAGGCATGAGCGTTTCGGCGATCGCGCGAAAATTCGCAACCAGCCGACAGACCGTCATGCGGGTTCGCGACGAAAGTTCACATTCCGTTCGGCCTTAGCGTGTCTGCGGGAACAGATCTTGTTCCGACCCCATATAAGAGCTGTCGCCGTTCGTGCTCGGTCAAAAGTTCATGTTTGCGCATCTTCACCCTGCTAACTCGTCCACAAAAGGGCGTGATAATCTATGGACAGCAGAGAATAAAGAGACGTATTATATGGACGATTTTTCAGTGGCGGAATGAGGTCGGTTGTCACCGTCCACAGAACGGCCGTTTCGGAGACGCCATCATGGGGGCAATTCTTGGATATGCGCGCGTCTCGACCGGCGATCAGGATGTAGCGGGTCAGACGCTGCGTCTCGAACACGCCGGAGCGATCAAGGTGTTCACCGATGTGAAGTCCGGCAAGAGCATGGATCGGCCGGGTCTGGCGGATCTCATTGCCTATGCTCGCGCTGGCGACACGCTAGCGATCGTTCGGCTGGATCGCCTCGGCCGGTCTTTGGCCGAACTGCTTGAGACCGTGAAGATGCTGCGCGAGCGTCAGATCGACCTGCTGAGCCTTGAAGAGAAGATCGATACGTCGTCAGCCGCCGGCGAGCTGATCTTTCATGTCTTCGGGGCCATTGCCCATTTCGAGCGACGGTTGATTTCGGAACGGACGAAGGACGGTATCGTCGCGGCGAGAGCCAAGGGCAAGCGCCCCGGCCGCCAACCCCTCGACATGAAAAAGATAGACGCGGCGATCAAACTCATCGAAGCTAAGACATCCCCGACCGAAGCCGCCAAGCAGCTTGGCCTTGGTCGCTCAACTGTCTACCGGGAATTACGACGTCTCGGCATTCAGAGAACTGCCTGATACTTGCCTTTGCATTCAGCCCGGACATTCCGAGCGCACTTGATTGATGTTCAAAAATCCAACCATCTTTCGCAGGTCACGATGGAACAGCAAAATTCATACCGAGCCCTCACCACAATTCCCGGTCTGACGCCTCTCATTTTCGCTGCTACCCTCTCGCGTCTGGCCGGACGCATGTTCATTCTCACGTTGGTGCTGTTCGTGCTGGCGCGGTTCTCGTCACCGGCACTGGCCGGCTGGCTGACTTTCGCGGCAATCGTGCCTGGCCTGATGGTTAGTCCAATCGCGGGTGTTCTGCTTGATCGCGTCGGACCGACGATAGCTGTCAGAATCGACATGATTGCCAGCGCCATATTGATTGCCGCAATCAGTACCGTGAGCTGGCTCAACTGGACGACGCCACCGGTCCTGTTCTTTCTGGTGATATTGTTTTCCCTCGCCGGTCCGTTGGGCGCAGCTGGCACCCGCACCCTATTGCCTCGCCTGGTTCCGTCTCACGCACTCGATCGAGCAAATGCGCTGGATACGGCGGTCTATGCCGTCGTTGATGTCGTCGGGCCAGCGATGGCCGGCATCATTGTCGCGTGGCTTGGTCCTGAAAGTGCGATGTCCATGATCGCCCTCTTCTATGCAGGCGCGGCAATATGCATGTCCCTCGTACCGCTCCTTCCAGGTCTGGCGTCAGGGCAGGCGTCGTTCATGCGGCAGACTTTGGAAGGCATCCAGGTCGTGGCTCGGCAACCGACACTGCGCGGCCTTGCCATCTCCTATTCGATGTATCAGATCACCTGGGGCGTTCTCTATGTCGTCGTTCCGGTTTTTGTCGCCAACCATTACGACACTTCCATTGGGAGTTCGGTGACAGGCTTCCTGTGGGCTGCGATGGGCATTGCCGGCGGGATTGGTGCGCTGTTCGCTGGGCACATACGAACGACCGGTCGCGAGCGTCACATTATGGCTATCGGAATGGTAATTACGGCCTTGGCGGCATGGCCCGTGGCAGCTGAGTTTGGGTTTGGCGGGCTGGCGATCGGCCTCATGCTTGCCGGCGTCATGTCCGGTCCGATCGATGTTGCTCTTCTGACGCTTCGCCAGCGTCGAACCGATCCGCAACAACTCGGCCGCGTCATGTCGATTTCGATGAGCCTGAATCTGGCCGGTTTCCCTCTTGGTTCCGCCTTGGCCGGCATGGTGATCACGTCATCGCTGTCCACGACATTCGTTCTGGCGGGCATTGCCTCTGTCGTTGCGGCCGTCGCGACGATATCGATCCCCTCCGACATCAAGGCTGTTGCCTGATCAAGCGTTGTTCAGCGGGAAACCAACGCGACGCCCTCTGATGGCAACAATCTGGACAAACCGGACAATCCGCATTATCTTGGCTGTAGTCAAGAAGGAAGACGAAGATGGTCGCTGTCACCCGTAAATCGCAGATGGGCGCAAAGCTGGAAGTCAATCCGGCTGCGGTAGCCGATGTTCTCAAGGTTCTGGCCCGACACAATCCAGGCCTTTCAAAGCAGGCTCTTGCGGCGACTGGCAAGGTCATGGCCGTGGTCTCTGCGGTAGCAGCGCGCCTTTCTGTCGAGCAACAGCGTCGGATTGCCGACGACGAAACGGAACTCGCCCATATTGTCGAAGCCGCCGTCGCCGAACTGGCTGCGAAGCCAGGTCATGTGCTCGCGGAGGTATCGGTCGAAAAGCCTGTGGAGGTCAGCCGAGGTGCTGGTCTGGGTCAATCGGTAGGCATTGAGGAAGGGCGCCGCAGGCTCGACGAATTTGCGACGCCAACCCGCATCGAAGACTGGGCCGGTCCGGTCGCCGGTCCGGGCGATATCGAGAAAAAGTTCGGCACGAAGCGATCGACCTTACACGACTGGCACAAGCGCGGAGCTGTAGTCGGTCTGCTCAAGGGCGAGCGAAAGCATGTCTTTCCCCTGGCTCAGTTTGTGGATGGCCGGCCGGTCGAGGGCATGCCTCAGGTCACCAAAATCATCCGCAATCCGCGTTCAGCGTGGCAATGGTTGATCCAGCCGAAGCCAAGCATAGGCGGAACGCCGCTCGACAATCTCAAGATGGGCAATCTTGACGAGGTTCTGGATGCAGCTGAGCGCGATTTTGGTTGAGCTGAATCGTGAAACTTGATCCTCAAACGGTTCGGGAGCTCGCGCTTGCGTTTCTCCCTCAATCCTATCTCCGCATCATCCCTGTAGCCCACATGTCGACCCCGCTCGGCATGGGTTTCGGTCAATCGCGATTCTCAAGTCCAAACCAGATGTTCCGACTGCTTTATGCCGCATATGATCTCGCGACCGCGATTGCGGAGACGATCGTGCGCGACCGCTTCGAGGGGACGCAGGACCGAGTGCTGGATGAGAGTGAAATCGAGGACTGGTCGGTCACTGAGGTGACGGCCACGGATGCTCTCATTCTTCTCGACCTGCGCACGACCGGCCTCCTGAGGTTGGGCGTCAGCACGGACGCAGCCCGGGGCAAGGAACATCAGGAAGGGCAGAGACTGAGCGAGTCGATCTTTCGATCCTATGCTGTCGATGGATTGCTCTATTCCTCACGCCTCACTGCAACAGATTGCGTGGCGGTCTACGATCGGGCCGTCGGTGAGAAACTTGTCGCCTCTCCGGCGGTCGAGTTAGTTCGTCAAGCCGACCTGATACCCGCCCTGCGGTCTATCGGGGTGTCAATCCGGGCCGGGCGATAGGCATGTCCGTTACAGTCACTTCCGCAAACTTCTCTGGACGATTTACGGCGTTGAATGGCACGAAAACGTTGCCAGCGACACATGCCGACATCATCCGCTCGTTGCTGACCGTCGGCTATCCCAGCCGTCGAGCCGCTGTCCGCACCGTTGGCCCCTGGCGGGAGAAAATGCTGGTCGCGATGGCGACGGGCTATCTGGATGCCTCCTTGAACACGACGGCCTATTTTCGGAGTTTGGAGCAGTCGGAGAAGGTGGGGGTTTCGTTCCTTTTCGGCGAGGCGTTCACGCACTGGTATGCTCAGAGTCAGATGAGCGTGCAGTATCTCGTGCATGTCGCCGGCCTTGCCTCCTGCCGATGGGGATCCCCAACGGCTCCGGTCGCGCCGAAGGCTGGCGCAGCGCCTCCTCCTCCAAAATCGCGTCCCGACTTTATCGGCATCAAGCGAAGGGAACGCCATGTGTTCGAGAGTAAGGGTCGCATCCGAGCGCCAGCCGCAAGCACCGTTGCGAAGGCACTGGGGCAGGTTTCGGCGCTTCACACGGTCAACGGACGGGCGCCGACCACGCGCTGTGCAAACTTCTTCATGTTCAAGGCCGGTGGTGCAGAGGGCAGAGTGCTGGATCCGCCGGCAAAGGGTGACGGCATCACCGTGACGTTTGATCTCTTCGAAGCGATTACACGAGCCTACTCCATTATCCTCGATCAGCCGGTACTTGATCTATCCGATCAGGTTGGTGCGGGTTATGTCGGCCGCGAGATCGATGATGGTGTGTTCTTGGGTATCGACAAGGAAATCCTTGCCTTGGTACAAGAGCGGCCCCCGACTGAAGCAACGCGTCGCAGGCGTGTCGCTCAGGTCTTCTCTGCCCTTGAAGGTCGGTCGCAGACCTATGCGGGTCGGCAGGATAGAAGTGTTTCGTCCGGTCTTGACGGGGTCCTGCTTCTTGACCGCCGTTCGCCGCGCTCCCTTCGACGCTTCCGGACGCTGGGTTAAATGGCCGACTTTATGTCGGGGTGTTGGTTTCACCTTCTGACCAGGGAATTCATGTAAATTACTACAACCCCATAATTCCATCAGAGATGCTCGCTCCATGACGACCCTTCTTGGCCTCACCTATATCTCAAATGAAAAAGTGCCGCTCGCGGACCTGGACGACTATGTAACCGTCCAAGTGCCGAGTGCTGGGTTTGATCAGCACCTCGGAAATCATGCACCATGGTTTTGGTCGATCGATAGGAGAGGCGGCGGCGGCGTGGATTTCAAGCAAGGGAAATATGACTATTGGGTGCGCCGGATCGGTTCCAACCAACCAATAGGTTTTCCGGTGCTGACACCGACCTCAAAAGAGGAGGGCTGGATCTCAGTCATGGACGGCCGACATCGCATAATGGCAATTGTCGATAGCGGTAGGCAGGCCTTTGCAGCGAGACTTCCCAGATCATTGCTGGGAACGGCGCAAATGATAATTTCAGGCCTCGAAATCTTTGATCTGTAGACTACAGACGGCGCCGAGGCGCCCCCTGTTAGTCTTCTCCGTCGACGACCATCGAAGTCGGGAAGCCACCATGAGGCTTCGCAATGAACGCCAGGCGCGCTTTGCGGAGTGGCCACGTCTTGTCACGCCACCAGTAAAACTCCAGATGCGATCTGCCCTGCGCGCGGATTTCCGACTCGATATCGCGGCTCTCACGTGAGCCCGGGACAGCAAGAAAAGTTCCCGTCACGATGCAGCGGGTGCTGCTCCTGGCGGTGGGTTCCGTGTCGAAAACAGCGTCTCCGATGCAAACGCCCATAAAATCCCTGCTGCGCTGTCCCTCAGGGGTCTCAATGCTGAGATCAGCCGACTTACGATCAAAGTAGATTTTCACCCGGCTACCGATCTCAGGTGGCTGACGCGAGACGTGCGGGATATCCATTTTCTAATCCTCTAAAGACTGCATTGACAGCTGTGGGGTGGTCGCAAGCGCATCTGGGGAGTTGTCTTGCGCCGCCGGAAGGTCGAAACGCGAGTCGGTGAGATCGAGCGCACCATACCGCATCATCGATTTCTCGAGCCGATCGAATATCCACCTATAGGCCTGTGGCGTGAGCTCCATATGCGGTTTTCTCATGATGGCGCGCCGCGGATTGAGATTGCCTCCACTGCCGGCGTTCAGATTGCGTTGCGTTGGCGCAAAAGAATTCGGACCAAGTTCGGTCATCATATCGACCATGGACACTCCTGCCGAAAGCGGTCCGTTAATGAAGACGGGATCGTGGACGCGAACGTAGTGAGGCCAATTCTCCTTCCATACTCTCACCGACACGTCGGCTGGTGTGGCGTCATCCAGAATTGGTCTGTGTTCCCTGCTAATGGCGCGCCCGTAGATAATGTAGTCGCTCCGCGCCTGAACCATACGAGCCATGAACATGATGGCCCCCTCTCGAACCTGGCGTGGCCGCTTTCCACTCGGGTACGTGCATGCCCAATGCGAACCGGAGCGAATAACCTCCTCGTCGATCCCCATAGATAGCGACACGCGGTTGTCCGCTCTTCCGAAGAATTTGACGAAAGACTGCATAGGCGCATCGGTCGGAGGCTCCAGTACGAACGGCGATGTCGAATTCACCGTCTCTCCGAAGTCGGGTAGAGAAATGCTATCTCTCGTCCCGACACGGTACGGGGCGAGAATTTGCCGCCATCGCTCGATATCGGCTTGCGACAGATCGTGTCTGGTGCTGGCCCATAAGCGGTCGAAATAATTCTGGCACTGTGCGGCGATGAAGTGGTCATCAGCGGCGAAGCCGAACTCCTTATTCTGAAACATGGCGGCTTCGGTGAGATTCGCGCTTGTTACGATCGCCCGCTTGCCGCCGAAGATATACATTTTGGAATGGACGCCGACGACTCCCCGGATTTTCGCTCCGCTTCGGAGAAGGAGAGACAGCGCATCCATATCGCTTACCCCCGCATTGAAGGCGTTGAGGTCGAATCGAGTGATGACGCGAAGATCACGAGGGCAATGCGCGAAAATCAGGCGCTCTACGGTCTGCTTCTTGATGAACGGACATACGATCAGAACCGTTTCCGGTCTTTCCCGCATCCCGATATCCAGTTCGTCCGACCATCCAGAATCCACCAATTTGAAGCTCAAGTGCAATCCTTCCGGTCAATAGCGGCGGTGTGCGCGCAAAATCGCGCCTGTGGCCTTGCCTGATGCGGCCTCAATCCCGACGAGAATCTGGATACGCGGCTTCTGGAGTTCCTTCACCGCCAAGGCGAGCGGGGTGGCGTCATCCATTTGCGTCCATCGGTCCGCGAGGTTGGCCACCTTGACCAGGTCCGAAACCGTATGATCATTAAGATCGATCATCCCACCCAACCTCTTTGCGCACTCTGTGATGAAGCGGATGGCGTCTACTACTGTGAGCGCCGCGATCGGACGCCCGTCATCGTCGAGGCAGATGATTGCCTGATGCTTTTCGTCGAGCAGCTCGGCCAGCTCACTCAAACCCGTTTCCGGCCTGACTGGCACGAACCCCGGATCGAGCTTCGCGGCCAGCGTGTTGGCATTGGTGCCGTCCCGGCGAGGGCGCGTTCTGACGACGGTGCTGAGAGTGGAGTGATGCTTCATCCAGGTTGCCGTTTCGGCGCATCGTAATTCGATCAGCCGCACGATCTTGGCATGAATGTCAGTCACGTTTAGATCAAGAACCGGTTCGTGATGGGCCACGCGATTCCGGAAGACATTGATCGGCTTTACCAGGTTCTGGATTTCCTGGCGGCTTTCGCCGTGCTGTAGATGGGGGAAAGCGATATTGACGGTGGTGCGCCAGAGGCCACCATATTCCGGCCGAAAGAGGTTCGACCAAAAATCGAAGGTGAGCGTCGCGACGATCTGGTCACGTGCTGCGCCCGCGCCCGCCCTTTGTATCGCCTTGTCGAGCGTCGCCAAGCCATTCCCTGTCAGAGTTTGATCGCGGAATGTGGCGTCCTGATGCCAGTTCGCTCCGAACCTTGCGACAAGGATCCCGTCGACGGCATTTCGCAGTGTCACTTCTGCCACATTAAGCGGATAGAGGAACGCTTTGGCAACCCGGGCGTTGTAGAGATACAGCGCCATCGCATATTCTTCGTGATTGCCGCCCTTTGCAAGGTAAGTTGCGAAGCGCGGCTCGGAAATCGAGGCACGGATGGCCTGCAGTTGCGCCGGCAGGTAGGGAAAAGGAACTTGACTTTCTGCCATATTACGTAGATAACTACTCCAAAGCAGTCGAACAGGCCCCACTGGCTTGCCATGCGCCTTCGACACCGATATTTGTGCACCAGGTCAGGCCAGTCCTCACCTGGTGTTTCAATTTCTAAGATATGATTCGTGCAGCCGCTAGCAACAGAGTTGCTCGGATGTTGCCGCTGTAAGGCGAACCCCTTTCCGGAATTTGCGAATGCTCGACGTCCGCTTCTCGCATTATTGCACGGTCTGACTGCGCTTAATGGTTTGCGCCAGGGCGTCGACAACCTGCGGGAACCGTTCCGGTTCGCGTATGGCCGCCTTGATCTCATCGGCCCAGCCCGGGTTTGACATGCCCCATTTGCCCATCGCACCCCCGTCGATTCCGCGATGGCGGATAAGAAACTCGCTGATCATGGCCGGCACGCGTGCGGTAATGAATTTTGCGTTGGTTGGCTTTGCCCTTGCTATGATGACGAACGCACTCGCGAGACTTTCCAAATCATCTTCCTTGGCGAGTTCTTTCATCAATTCGAGGACGGCGCCCGAGGGCGTATTGTAAGCCTTGGAGCCATGCTCGGCGATCGCCCTCGCGATCCGTTCGGCTGCGTCGACGTTCACTTTAGGCACCTCTTCGCTAAGGCCGGCGAGCGCTTCGGCCCTGGCCCGGCGCTCGGCAGCGAGTTTCTTGACATCTTCGGCATCTACCACGGTTGGAACCCATACGGTCACCTTCTGCCATCCTTCCGCCGCGCGCAGTTCGCGCTGCCGCTTCATGCGGTCCGTGACTGTCCTGTCGCCCATATAAACTCCGTAGTACGACTACGGGGCAACATAGTGCGTAAACCTACTACGGTCAACCTCAAAATGTGTCTTTTAAGTATGATCCAGCTTCCCTCCCCATCGGCGGGCTGCTGCTGCATCATTATCTTCGCCCCGTGTAAAGCGACCGCCCAGGCCACGCGAATGATCGGCAGAGACTTAGCGCTTTAAATGATGGCCTGATCTCGCATTGTTATTTCTGCAGTCTCCAGTGTCACAACCTCGGGCCGAGCATCGGAAGGTGCATTCGGAATTCGGTTGAGCGCGGAGTGGGACCCGACGTAGAGTCAGCGGATTTTCGGGCGCTCTTCTCCAGATCCGGCTACGAAATGATGGCATCAAAACGTCGCCTGTGGCAATTCAAGGTCAGTCCTTCAACGCTTGAAGCGTGGGGTCCAGCTTTCAATTAATTCTTGCTGTTCGTCCTCTTCGTCAGGCTCCAATTCCTGCCCAATCTTGGTAGACGTCAAAATTGTGAGCACTTTCCCGTAGGCGCCAAGGCCAAGGGACTCTTCCTTGACCGTCTCGCGTGTGGGGCCTCCGAGCCACTCTCGGACATCGATCTCATCCTTGACCCGCTCTCTAGAGGCGACGCGCCTCGGATCAGCAGCAAGCGTGGCAGTTACCGTACCCATGGGCAACTCGATACCCTTGCGAAGCCAGTCAAGTTTTGGGAGAGATTTCATGGCCTCGGACATGAAGCAATAATCAATGACACCGCCGGTGCTTATGATCACGGCAGTAGCAGCATCGCCTACTTCCGCGTCCCGGATCGCTGCAGCCGTCCTTGAGGTTATACAGAGATCCGCGACGACTTCGATAGCTGCCAGGCCGGGCTCCCGGCGGTCAATCTCCTTGCGGAACGGCTGTTCCGGCATCAACAGCCCGGCCGCGAAGTGATCGGCTTCAAGCTCGTAGGGATCATTCGTGACGAATCCGCCGCGAGAAACGTGAATGCCGTTCTGAATAACCTGATCCACGTGACCCGGGAGAAAATAATGGCCAAGCTCGTGGGCAACGCTGAAACCCTTCGCTGCGGATATGGGTGGCGTAGACTATGCCGAAATCGTTTCCGTGCCGTAGCAGCATACCCGACACGCCGCCGACTGTCTCCGGCTTACCCTCCACCATGATGTCACGGCTCGCCGCTATCGCAAAAGGATCGACCGGAAGAGACAAGAGTTCCTCCTCCTTAAGCAGAGCCTCGGCGCGTTGCCTTGCCATCTTGAGGCTGAATACCTTGCTCATTCACGAGAACCTTTTTTCTCAGCCGCGCGTTTGGCGAGCATCTGTAGGAAGTCCTTCGCAATTTCACGGTCATTTCCTGTCAGTATTGCCAGGAGGGCCTTGAAGCGCGCGCAGATCACGGGGCTCCGCTCTCATCACGCTCATATATTCAGACACACGTTTGCGACGATGGCGATCCGCTCAGGCGTCAGCCTCACGGAACTGGCTCAGGTCCTTCGCCACAAGGAGCCAAATACAACGAGGATCTATGCGAAGCTCGACACCGAGGGGCTTCGATCGCTTGCCCGGCCATGGTTGGGAGCAAGCCTATGAGCACCATGCTGGCATCCCTTGAGCAATACCTGACGCTGCGTCGGTCCCTTGGCTTCAAACTGAGCAGTCAGGAGAGTCGACTACGCAAATTCGTCGCCTATGCCCAATCACGGGGCCAAGACCACATTACCGCGAAGCTCGCCGTTGAATGGGCGGAACACCAGTACGGGCCGCGGACTTGGTCATCGCGGCTGTCGACGGTCAGGTCATTCTCCCGCCATGTCGCACTGACTGATCCAAAGACAGAGGTTCCACCCTCTGGCATTTTCGTACCGCAGCGACGACCCCGACCCTTCATCTATTCCGACGAGCAGGTCGCTGATCTTCTGAGCGCCATGCCTCGCCTGCATCCGGGCAGCTTCCGAGGTGTGACCTATCATTATTTCTTCGGATTGCTCGCATCGACAGGAATGCGGTTTTCTGAGGCCGCCCGCCTCCTACGGGAGGATGCCGACATGGACACCGGAACATTGACGATCCGTGAGACCAAGTTCGGTAAGAGCCGACACATACCTTTGCATCGCAGCACCTGGGACGCACTCCGACGGTATTCTGATGAGCGAGATCGTCTGCCGACCCGCGCGCCAGCAGGTTCTTCTTCACAGGGGATCGTGGGCGGGGTCTGAACCATGCCAACCCTCATTTCTCCTTCATTCTCTGGACCCGTGAGGCCCGACTGCGGGGAGCTTCCGAGACAGAGGGGCCAAGGATTCACGATCTTCGCCATACCTTCGCGGTGCGCACACTTCTGGACTGGTACAGGAACGGCGAGAACGTCGATCGTCGAATCCCGGAACTTTCGACATATCTCGGCCATGGAAAGGTGGCCGACACATACTGGTATCTAAGCGCACATCCCGATCTTCTGGAGCAAGCCAAACTCCGTCTCGACGCGCGATGGGAGGCGGCACAATGACCAGTTCGCTTCCACGTCTTATCGAGCGCTTCTTTACACAGCGGCTAATGCGCCAACGCAATGTCAGCACGCATACCGTCGCCTCCTACCGCGACACCTTCAAGCTCTTTTTGAGGTTCGCCCACCGCAAGACGGGCAAGCAGCCATCATCCCTGATGCTTGAAGATTTCGATGCAGAGCTCGTCATAGCATTCCTGGATGACCTCACCGCAGAAAGACGATCGGGCACCGCCACCTACAATCTCAGGCTTACCGCTATTCGAGCCTTCTTTCGGTTCCTTGCATTCGAGGAGCCTACCTTTAGCCATCAGATCCAACGCGTGCTCGCCATCCCCGGCAAGATCGGCACGAGGCGCGAGGTACAGTTCCTTGTCCGGGATGAGATCAAGGCGCTCCTGGCAGCACCGGACAGGCGATTATGGATCGGTCGCCGCGACTACTGCCTCCTCCTGACGGCAATACAGACGGGCATGCGGCTCTCCGAACTGGTCGGCCCCGATCGCGGCGCTGTCACCCTGGACACTGGCGCGCATATTAGATGTTTCGGAAAAGGACGGAAGGAGCGCGTCACTCCGCTCACCAAAATTCTGAGTTCCGTGCCTAAACAATGGCTGGACGAGCCAAGATTGGGCCAGTCCGACATCCTCTTCCCGACCGTGCATGGATCTCGGATGAGTCCGGACGCGGTTCAATATCTGCTGGCGAAGCATGTGAAGCAGGCGGCACAGCAATGCCCGTCATTGCGAGCCAAGCGCATTTCACCGCACGTTCTTCGTCACAGTGCGGCGATGGAATTGCTGGATGCGGGGGTGGACAGCACTGTCATCTCACTTTGGCTTGGCCACGAATCCACACGCTCCACCCAAGCCTACCTTCATGCGCATCTGGCGATCAAGGAGGCCGCACTTGCAAAGGTTGCCTCGCTGAGCAAGCAGCCTTTCTGTCGCTTCAAAGCTAACGATAAACTCTTGTCGTTTCTTGACAACCTTTAGCAACTTGACGCCGCAGGCTATCCTGCGGCGCCAGCAGACCCGTTCTCTAAATGTTTGATGGTAGTATCCTTGCGCCGGAAATGTTCATCGGAACACTGTAAATATGTTCAATCAATAACGGCTATCGTTTGGCGACCGTCTTTGAATTCGAAGGCCAGCTCGACGTCGCGCTCAATGGAGCGGCTTCGCGATAATGGTGGAAGTCGGCCGCGTTCGAAGAAAGAAACTTCGCTGGTTTCCAGCCCGCTTGTCAGCGTCAGTTCACCCGTTCGGCGGCAAAGGAAGAACATCTTGTAAAAGTCCCGCGCATCTGGCTCATAACTGCTCTTGGCCTTGTGGCGAACGCTGTAGAGCTGACACACCGAAACGGCGATACCAGCTTCTTCCCGTACCTCCTTTACTACATTCTCGGAGGCCGAAAGCCCTACGTCTGCAAAGCCTCCCGGAAGCGTCCACAGACCGTCGGATCTCTCGCGCACAAGCAGTATTTTGCCATTTTCGATCAGAGCTGCGCGAACGTCGATTTTAGGCGTGGCATACCCTTTGGCAAAGTCAGAGACCAAGTCGCGAATGCGTTCCACCGGAACATCGGCGAGATCAGCCAACATGGCGTTCGCTATTGCTGCGATTTCCTCGTAGCGTTCACGATCAAACTCATCTTTGCAGAACGAATGCCCGGTCGAAGCTATCGCTTGGAGACGCTTCGCCTTTGCCAACCAGGGTGTTTCAGACATTGATCGCTCCTTCACCAGACGGCTCGATCGAGACAGTATTGATCATAAAAGATGGCTGCAATGGGTCGCGGCTTACCTTCAAGTGGTCTGAAATATGCCGAGCTTGCCAGGCGGCTTCACCTGAAATCTCGGGCTTTAAGGAACGGGCTCGGCATAGTCTCCGGCTCGGGATAAGCGCCCGATCTTCACATTGATACGCTGAAAATCAAAAGCCGGAACTTCCATTGATTTTCCCCATCCTGAGGCGCGGTGGCGCCCAGGGAGTTGTCAGTCCGCTCGCAGCAATTTTAAAGCAAAATAAAGCTTGAGCGCAATTTCCAGAACAAAAATCGCTGTCTGAGCCCGAGGTTAAGTTTAGATCATCAGATTATTATACAGGAGAGGCCAGCGGAAGATTGGTATCGACAAGAAGACCCAGATTTCGGGACCGAGAACTACGCAGAGCATAAAACAGAGAACCTCATGATACGCGCTTTCAAATCGTCGTCGAACTCAACCGAAATTATCAACCTCGACAGGGATGCCATCCGAGAAAACCATCGGAATGGTCGACAAACCAATATTATGTTCGACACCAATATCCTGATTGCAATCGAAAGCGCCTATAAGACCGGCCAGCGACACCAGGAACTTAAGAATGCTGGTGTTCTGGAACTCGCGAGACTCATCGAGAAGACCTCCAGGTATGGCGTATTCATCTCGCCCGCAGCGGCTTACCAAGAACTGCCCCCAGCGCGTCGAGGCGACGTTGAAGCAGCGTTCGACAGGTTTCTTGCAGACTATCTGCCAAATTTCCGTGAGGACCCAAACTCGATGAAGGTTCCGTATGCTGGTGGAAAGATGGACCCTGAGCATTTTAGCGCGCTGTCGCTGGAGCGTCAGAAGGCAATCTCGTGCTCATATGCTTCGCTGCTCGCTATGAACGTCATCCATCGATTAGAGGCGTTGAATGGCCTGGAAAAATTCGCCCTCTACATCGATTATTGCGCCGAGGTACTGGATCTCATCAGTCTCAAGGAACTGACGATCGCTCGATATGTCTTCGCCCCCGAAAATGGCTTAACTGACCAACTCAGGACGCGGAAAGTAGCTATCACAAACAACTTCGTGAAACTGAAAAAGGGTGGCGGCAAAGGCTTGACACCCGACAAAGTACTGGAGCGCATCGCTTTGAATGGAGCTAACGACCTGAAGCTGATTGCTGCTGCAGATATCGTGAACAATTCGCGCGAGCAGTTCAACTTCGGCATCATCGAGCATGATGTCTGGATCGCAAGCAGCGACGACAAGCTCTACGAGTTTTGCTGCGCCTGCCCGGGCTACATGCGTCGGGAACGTGGCGGTCCCCTGGCTAGATATGTCGAGACACATACTGACATAAAAGGAACCCGCTACTGGCGGGATTCCATCGAAATACAGCAGCGCAGACTTGAGGAGCGTTATTTCGCAGTAGATCGCGAAAGGGAAATGGACTCAATCGTGCAGTCAGCCTTTGATATCGAGGCTGACCTGCTGAACGGTAAAGCTGACGATTATTTCAGACTAAGGTCATGGCGATCTCCGCGAGTGATGCACAACTAATAAGGGTCCTCGCCCCGGGCCTCTAGACGCAAGCGTTCGAACCCATGCTTTCACTCCTGCTCCTTTAGCTGTTGAGCCAGTACGGCAATGTCCTCGCTTTTCATCACGCGTTCCAATTTCTTCCGCTGTTCTCACCAGCTCAGTCTTACCGCGCTTCCGAATTGATACCAAAACCGGCCTCTGAGGAGAGCAGATCTCGGAGAGATCCGCATTCGCTATAAGGTTTGCTCCCGCATGATCATTGTCGGTTGAACGAGGTCCATAGGAGACGTGCCATTCCGCTCTTGATGGATGGCTTCCTGGTCCGGCCCCGGATCTCCGACGATCAACCCGCTGCGGGGTCGGCTAGCATGCTGCCGCCGCTCGGCTTCGCCCTCGCGGTGATCGCGACCGGTTCCGGACACTGACGGGAGCCATCGAGCGGGAATGGCCCGCTCCAAAGATGGAGCCTTCAGATGAACACCGATCTTTCCCTTGCCCAAAACCACGCCTTTCAGCTTTCCCGCACTCTGATGGTTCCGGTCACGCTCTTCCGGTCCGGCGACGAGTTCGGCGTTCTCCCGAGCGACGAACTCGATGACGAAGACGATCTGGTGATCGTGCATGAATACGTTCCGGGCGGGTCTCATTGAGACCCTTCTCCCTCGTGCCGCTTGCGAGCGGCAGGCGGCAAGGGAAGCTGCGCCGCGGCTGCACGATCCGTCAGCGCAAGGTGCAGATCTGCAGGTTGCCAGCCGCGCCCTTGCCTTCTTTGCTCTTCGCGGCCTCCGGAGAGGACCCCGCGGGTGCGGGGAAATGGAAACAGAAGGAAGGGCGGACGCAATGCGCGTCGGGAAGAAAAATGGAAAAGAAGGAACTGGAAGACCTCAGGGATCGGGTGCAATGCGCTGCCGTGCTGGAGAAGGCTGGGTTTGCCATCGACCTGAAGGAGAGCACCCGCAGGGCGGTCAAATTCCGCGGCGGCGGGGCCATAATCATCGTGATTCACGAGGGCAGGGGCTGGTTCGATCCGCTGTCCGATGCCAAGGGTGACGTTTTCGGTCTTGTCGAGCATCTCGACCGAGTGCCCTTTGTCGAAGCCCTCGACCATGTCGCATCGCTGGTCGACTTCGTCCCGAAGGAGCCGGTCTGGGCCCACGCTGCGCGCGAGATCGAAATGCCGGCCGGAGTTTCAGAACGATGGAGGAAGCGCCGCAAGCCGTGGCCGGGTTCGATGACCTGGCGCTATCTGCGCGACGACCGTTGCGTTCCGGAAGCGACCATCCGCGCAGCGATCCGGCATGATCTCGTGCGCGAAGGTCCGCGCGGCAGTATGTGGGCCGCTCACCGTGACAGCGAGGGCGCCGTCTCCGGCTGGGAGGAACGCGGGCCGGAATGGCGCGGCTTTTCCACCGGTGGAGCGAAAGTGTTGTTCAGGTTCGGCGCGATCCATGCGCCGCGCCTTTGCGTGACGGAGGCTGCCATCGACGCCATGAGCCTTGCCGCGCTGGAGAGTAATCGGCGCGATACCCTCTATGTCAGTACCGGCGGCGGCTGGGCCCCTGCCACCGATGCGGCGATCCGTTTATTGGCGGCGCGGAAGGGTATGTTGGTAGTCGCCGCCACGGATAATAACGCGCAGGGCGATATTTACGCTGATCGGTTGGAAGCAATTGCCCGGGACGCCGACTGCAGATTTGAGCGCCACCGTCCCCACCACGAGGACTGGAACGAGGACCTTTGCGCTCAGCTGCGCGCGAATTCGAGGAGAGGCGCGATGTCGTGATTATCCGCGGCCTGCAGTGCCGCGATGTACCGTGTGCGCAGATCTCCCACGTCGCCCAGGCTTCCGCTACCCCAGCCGAAGGGCTCAGCGCCCAGTTTTTCCACGAGCAGATCGGCGGCCAGCCGCGCGTGACGTCCGTTGCCGTTCGGAAACGGATGGATGGCGACCAGGCGATGGTGGAAACGTATTGCGATCTCGTCCGGCGCGAATGTCTCATGCTCGACCCAATACCGAACGTCATCGAGCAGCACCGTGAGTTCGACCGGAATTCGGTAGGCCTGGATGCCGATATTGCGCTCTGTCGTTCGGAAGCTGCCTGCCCATTGCCAGACCTCGCCGAACATGCGTCGATGCAATGTACGCATGAAGTCTTCGGTCAGCATCCTGTCGACCGGCATGCGCCGTCGTCCACGCGCCCAGGCGGCGCCCTCGACGATGTTCTCCTGTTCCGCCTCGTTGAGATCCTGCCTGTGGGTGATCCAGCTTTGAAGCAGGCCCTCGCGCTCCTGCGGCTCGAGCGGTGTTGCGTCCTCGGGTTCCTGGAAGAGGTCGGTCATCTTTCTGACCAGAGGTCGCGCTCGGAAAGCTGGTCGCGAATGTAGGCCTGGACGCGGGCTTCAAGATCGCCATTGTCTGTTCCCTGCGCTTCGAGGCGCATTGTGTGTGCGACCCGTTGCAGTTCGCGCATTGCGATCTTGCGCGCGCGCTCATTGACGGCGGCCTCGAGCGACGTATTCGGGACCAATGCGTAGACCAGCGTGCAGTCGAGTGCCTCTGCCGCACGCCGCAACGTACTGAGCTGGATCGTTCCGGATGCCTCCGACTTCTCGATCGCTTCCACGGTCTGGGGCCGGATTCCCATCCTCGAGCCGAGCTGCGCTCCTGTCATGCCGAGCGCGTCGCGCAACGCCCGGACCCATCCTTTTGGCGGTGCCCTGAAGCCCTCTGCCGGCTGTAGCCCGCGAAGACGCTCGTCAAGCCTTCTGCGCGCTCGCTTTCTTGCGTCGTCCTTCATCGTTCAACTTTCTACCGCGGCTGATTATCAGACAACAGGCTGATTGTTGCGCACAAATTATCAGGTTACACTCTGATTATCAATGCCAAATAATCAGCCCAAAGAATGATAGAGCGAGCGATCAAACCAGACTGTAAGGTGATTTCAGCTGAATGAAATAGCAAGGAGGGGAAGGAGAAGGGAAGGCCAGTTGCCGCATGCCCGCCAGCCGCGTCAAGGGTAAAGCTTCGCCCGCTGCGCGGCCCTTGACCCGTCTGGGCGGAGAGGCGGCGCCAAGGAGGGGTCAGGAAGGGCTGAAGAGGATGGCGACATCGCGAGGATGAGCCGCGTGTCCTTCCCGATAAGGCTGAAAGGAGCCTGCCCATGACCGTCTCTTCGATACGAAAAGTCTTTGAAGGCATCGCCGACCGCCGGCAGATGTTCCGCATGTTCGACCGCCACCCGCAACGCCCGAACCGCTGGGAGAATGACGATAGCGCGCTGTATTGCGGGGAATGGTTCGAAATCGCACAGGCACAGCACGATTACATGTTCGAGATCCTGCCGCCGCTGTTCATGCGAGGCGACATGTTCGCCATGCGCGAGTTCCTCACCGGCAACATCACGAGTATTTTCTTCACCCTGAAGATCGATGACCGCATGCGGTATTTCCATGCCTATTGCGACTTGTCCGACAAGGGCTCGCCCGAGCGAATGCGCGGCGTAATCGTAGAGCGGGAAACCCGGCCCGTTCGGGCGATGACGCGCGAGGAACGCCTGGACCACATCTGGTCGAGCACCCACGATGACTATCGCGGCTATGCCGGCGAGCGCTGGCCGGAACGCGACCACGGCAAGCGGACCGTGCTGTTTTACGGCGGACCCCAAGGCACCGTCCAGAAGCTGCTCGACGACCTCACGGATGCGGAGATCGCATCGAAGCTACCGGTGCATCTGCGGTACCTCCCTGACGCGATAGCGGCTTGACGGGAGGCGGCGATGTTCACCTTTTCCGTGACGGACATCCGCGTCGTCATGATGCGCGGACGGCTCGACGCCTACCTCAACGGCGGTTTCCGCAATCCCCACTACGGTCTGTACCCCGGCCGGGATGAAAAGCCCGGTGTCTGGCTGGTCGGCGACGAGGGCGTCTACATCCTCTCCAACGGCAAGCTCGCCGCAGGGCAGCGGCCGTTCGTCGTCTATGCCGAAGAGTGCGATCCGAAGACCAATCCCGACTACTGGCACTACAAGCGCCAGCATTTCGGCGGCGATGACGGCGTCGAGTTTCTCGATGGCGCCATGCTCGTAAAACTGATCGCGGCAAGCCCCGGCTGCACGCATCTGAAGATCGCGTTCCTGCAGGACTCGATGCAGCTCTTCGTGATCGAGCGAAACTAGCGATCCATCGACAGTCGCCAACTGGCGGCAGTCAAGCCCACCCAATCCCCCTCATCCCACGCATGTCGTCAGCCGACTGGAGCCTTCCAGCGGGACGGCGACGCGCGCCTTCACCCAGGAGATTCCAGCATGTCACATGACGATCCCTTCACCATCGATCTTTTCGGCAACACCGCGCTTTCGTCCGGCCTCGGCCTTGGCGTGACGGCCTTCGCCAGCAACTTCGAACCAGACGATGATCCCGATCCTACAACTCCAGCGCCGGCTTTGCCGATCGCCGCAGTCGTGCGGCCGTCGTCCCGGCCGTGCCGTGCCCGTGGCCTGAACTTCCATCTCGTCGATGACCGTGGTCTCGCCCGCAGCTGGAAGGACCGTGCGCGCGACAATATTGCAGCGATCCGGCTCGCGGCCGAGATCGAGGCGAGCAAACGTCCTGCGACGCGCGAAGAACAGGAGACGCTGATCCGCTTCACCGGCTTCGGCGCGTCCGATCTTGCCAACGGCGTCTTCCGCCGTCCGGGCGAGCTCGAATTCCGCAAGGGCTGGGACGAGATCGGTTCCGATCTGGAGGATGCGGTCGGCGAGACCGACTATGCGTCGCTTGCCCGCTGCACCCAATATGCCCATTTCACGCCCGAGTTCATCGTCCGGGCGATCTGGTCAGGGCTTCAGCGTCTCGGATGGCGTGGCGGGCGGGTGCTGGAGCCGGGGATCGGCACAGGCCTGTTTCCGGCGATGATGCCGGAAGCGCTTCGTGATCTGTCGCACGTCACCGGCGTTGAACTCGATCCCGTCACTGCCCGCATCGTCCGGCTGTTGCAGCCGCGGGCGCGGATCGTCGCCGGAGATTTTGCGCGCACGGAATTGCCGGCGAGCTTCGACCTCGCCATCGGCAATCCGCCGTTCTCCGACCGCACCGTGCGATCAGACCGGGCCTATCGCTCGCTCGGCCTGCAACTTCACGACTATTTCGTCGCCCGGTCGGTCGACCTGCTGAAGCCGGGCGCTTTCGCCGCCTTTGTCACGAGTTCCGGCACGATGGACAAGGCAGATTCGGCAGCGCGCGAGCATATCGCGAAGACGGCGGACCTGATTGCGGCCATCCGCCTGCCCGAAGGCAGCTTCCGCGCCGACGCAGGCACGGACGTCGTCGTGGACATCCTTTTCTTCCGCAAGCGCAAGGTCGCCGAACCCGAGAGCGATCTCTCATGGCTCGACATTGAGGAGGTGCGGCCCGCGACTGCCGACGAGGGCGCCATCCGGGTGAACAGATGGTTCGCGCAGCATCCGGATTTCGTGCTCGGCACCCATGCGCTCACCACCGGTCCCTTCGGCGAGACCTATACATGCCTTTCGCGTGGCAGCGAGTATCTCGCCGCCGCCTTGTCGGCCGCCATCAACCTCCTCCCGGAAAGCCGCTATGACGGCAAACCCACCGCGGTCGATCTCGATCTTGAGGACGGGACCGATGCGGCGCCTGCCGACCTGCCGTCCGACCGGCATGTGCGCGAAGGCAGCTTCTTCTTCGACAATGCCCGCGGCCTCCTGCAGGTTATCGACGGCGAGCCCGTTGCTGTGAAGGTCCGCAAGCGCCGCAGCGCCGACGGCATCCCGGAGAAGCATGTCCGCATCATCCGGAAGCTCATTCCAGTACGCGGCGCCGTGCGGGAGGTACTGAAAGCCCAGGAGCAGGACCGGCCCTGGAAGGATTTGCAGATCAGGCTGCGCATCGCCTGGTCGAGCTTTGTGCGCGACTTCGGTCCGATCAACCACACTACGGTCTCGATCGCAGAGGACCCGGAGACAGGCGAGACACGCGAGAGCCATCGACGGCCCAATCTCCAGCCGTTCGCGGACGATCCCGATTGCTGGCTGGTCGCCTCGATTGAGGACTACGACCTCGAAAACGACACCGCGAAGCCCGGCGCGATCTTCACCGAGCGTGTCATCTCGCCGCCCGCACCGCCTGTCATCACCAGTGCGGCAGATGCACTCGCCGTGGTGCTCAACGAACGCGGGCGCGTCGATCTCGACCATATCGCGGAACTTCTGCACCGTGATCCAGACGATGTCGTCGCTGAGCTCGGCAGTGCGATCTTCCGCGATCCCGCCGATGGCTCGTGGCAGATGGCCGACGCCTATCTGTCCGGTCCGGTTCGCGACAAACTCAAGGTTGCTGAAGCCGCGGCCGCGCTCGATCCCGTCTATGAGCGTAACGTCACCGCTCTGGCGGGCGTTCAGCCGGTCGATCTTCGACCTTCCGACATCACCGCCCGTCTAGGCGCTCCATGGATACCGGCCGCCGACGTCGTCGCCTTCGTCAAGGAGATGATGGGAACCGATATCCGGATCCATCATATGCCCGAACTGGCGTCATGGACCGTCGAGGCCCGCCAGCTCGGCTATCTGGCCGCCGGAACGTCCGAATGGGGAACGGACCGCCGGCACGCCGGCGAACTGCTGTCCGACGCCCTGAACAGCCGGGTGCCGCAGATCTTCGATACGATCAAGGAAGCGGGTGGCGCCGAGCGGCGCGTGCTGAACGTCGTCGACACGGAAGCGGCCCGCGACAAGCTCCAGAAGATCAAGGACGCTTTCCAGCGCTGGATATGGTCCGATCCCGATCGCACCGACCGGCTGGCGCGCGTCTATAACGACCGCTTCAACAACATCGCGCCGCGAAAGTTCAACGGCGATCATCTCAACCTTCCAGGCGCCTCGGGCGCCTTCGTTCTTTATGGACACCAGAAACGCGGGATCTGGAGGATCATCTCATCCGGCTCGACCTATCTTGCCCATGCCGTCGGCGCCGGCAAGACCATGACGATGGCGGCAAGCATCATGGAGCAGCGGCGTCTCGGCCTGATCGCCAAGGCGATGCAGGTCGTGCCGGGGCATTGCCTTGCGCAGGCCGCACGCGAGTTTCTGGCGCTCTATCCCGCGGCTCGTATCCTCGTTGCCGACGAGACGAACTTTTCGAAGGACAAGCGCGCCCGGTTCCTGTCGCGCGCGGCGACCGCGACCTGGGATGCGATCATCATCACGCATTCCGCCTTCAGGTTCATCGGTGTCCCTGCCGCGTTTGAAAGCCAAATGATTCACGACGAGCTGGAGCTCTACGAAACCTTGCTCCTGAAGGTCGAGGATGAGGACCGTGTCTCTCGCAAGCGCCTCGAGCGCCTGAAGGAGGGCCTGCAGGAACGGCTGGAAGCACTCTCCACCCGCAAGGACGATCTCCTCACCATCGCCGAGATCGGCGTCGACCAGATCATCGTCGACGAGGCGCAGGAGTTCAGGAAGCTCAGCTTCGCGACCAATATGTCGACGTTGAAGGGCGTCGATCCGAACGGCTCGCAGCGCGCCTGGGACCTCTATGTGAAATCCCGCTTCATCGAGACGGTCAATCCCGGTCGGGCGCTTGTGCTCGCTTCGGGCACGCCGATTACAAATACGCTCGGAGAAATGTTCTCGGTCCAGCGGTTGATGGGGCATGCAGCGCTGGAGGAGCGTGGCCTGCACGAGTTCGACGCCTGGGCGTCGACCTTCGGCGACACGACCACCGAGCTGGAGCTTCAGCCATCCGGCAAGTACAAGCCGGTGTCCCGTTTCGCCAGCTTCGTCAATGTGCCCGAGCTGATCGCGATGTTCCGCAGCTTCGCGGATGTCGTGATGCCGGCGGATCTGCGCGAGTACGTGAAGGTGCCGGCGATCTCGACCGGCAGGCGCCAGATCGTCACGTCGAAGCCCACGCAGGCGTTCAAGCACTACCAGATGGTGCTGGCCGAGCGCATCAAGACGATCGAGGAGCGCGAGGGGCCGCCGCAGCCGGGCGACGACATTCTGCTTTCCGTCATCACCGATGGCCGGCATGCCGCGATCGACCTGCGCCTGGTCGATGCCGACAATGACAACGAGCCGGACAACAAGCTCAACAGTCTCGTCTCGAACGCCTTCAATATCTGGAAGGGGACTTCGGGCAACACCTATCTCCGCCATGACGGCAAGCCGTTCGAGTTGCCAGGTGCTGTGCAGATGATCTTTTCCGACCTGGGCACCATCAGCGTCGAGAAGACGAGGGGCTTTTCCGCCTATCGCTGGATCCGCGATGAGCTGATCCGCATGGGTGTCCCGGCGTCCGAGATCGCCTTCATGCAGGACTTCAAGAAGTCGGAGGCCAAGCAGCGGCTGTTCGGCGACGTCAGGGCCGGCAGGGTCCGCTTCCTGATCGGCTCGTCGGAAACGATGGGGACCGGGGTCAATGCCCAGCTCCGCCTGAGGGCGCTGCACCATCTCGACGTCCCCTGGCTTCCCTCGCAGATCGAGCAGCGCGAGGGCCGCATCGTTCGGCAGGGCAACCAGCACGACGAGGTCGATATCTTCGCCTACGCGACCGAAGGCAGCCTCGATGCCACGATGTGGCAGAACAACGAGCGCAAGGCCCGGTTCATCGCGGCCGCGCTCTCCGGTGACACCTCGATCCGGCGGCTGGACGATATAGGCGAAGGGCAGGCCAACCAGTTCGCAATGGCCAAGGCCATCGCGTCGGGCGATCAGCGGCTGATGCGGAAGGCCGGGCTCGAAGCGGACATCGCCCGGCTGGAGCGGCTCCGTGCAGCGCATATCGACGACCAGCACGCCGTTCGCCGGCAGCTTCGCGATGCCGAGCGCGACATCGAGGTATCGACACGGCGGATTGCGGAGATCGGTCAGGACATCACGCGCCTGGTTCCGACCGCTGGCGAGGCCTTCACCCTGACGGTCGCGGGGAAAGACTACTCCGAACGCAAGGACGCGGGTCGCGCCCTCATGAAGGAGATCCTGACCCTTGTCCAGCTCAGCCAAGAGGGCGAGGCCGTCATCGCCTCGATCGGCGGTTTCGAGCTCGAATTTGACGGCCAGCGTTATGGCAAGGATGGCTATCGCTACACCACCATGCTGAAGCGAACCGGCGCGGACTACGAGATCGAGCTTCCGATTACGGTGACGCCGCTCGGGGCTGTTTCACGCCTCGAGCACGCGCTCGACGATTTCGAAGGCGAGCGGGAGCGCTATCGCCAGCGTCTCGGCGACGCCCGCCGCAGGTTGGCGTCGTACCAGTCGCGCGGCGAAGGCAGTGAATTCGCATTCGCCGGGGAACTGGCCGAAAAACACCGGCAGCTTGCCGAGGTCGAGGCGGCCCTGGCGGCTGATGTCGGTGAGCGGATCGCGGCTTGAAAAGCGACACTCGTGACAACATCTGCCCACAGGGACGCTCTTTTGAAATGAGAAAATAAGGAAGGGGAAAGCTTGCTCGCAGATCGGGCAGGCCGCTGACGCTTGCGCTCAACCGCGGCACTGCGCAATCCCGGCCCATCGTCCTGCGCAGGGCTGTAAGCCCCGCTTGGCCGGCCGGGCAGGGATGCTCGGCCGCAGTTGCACCGGCCCGTCCGCTCCGCGGTCCGGGAAATGTCTTCGGAAAGAACTGAAGACGGAAAAGGGCCGGCAAGGCGCCGGCTCACCAATCCCGGAAGGAGCCAATCTCATGCAAATCCTCAAACTCGATCCCCGTGCGCTGAAGGACAATCCCGACGACACGCGTCGCTCGAAATCCTCGCCGCAGTCTGACGCGCTGTTGCTCGCGACGGTAAAAGCGGTCGGCATCATCCAGCCGCCGGTCATCTCACCGGAAATCGACGGTGGCAATGGCTACATCATCCAGGCCGGACACCGCCGCGTGAAGCAGGCCATCGCAGCGGGAATGGAGGAAATCACCGTCCTCGTCGTCGAAGCTGCCAACGACAACGGTGCAATGCGCTCGATGGTGGAAAACATCGCCCGCGAGCCGCTCAACCCCGTCGACCAATGGCGCGGCATCGAACGCCTGGTTGCGCTGGGCTGGACCGAGGAAGCGATCGGCGTGGCGCTCGCACTGCCGGTCCGCCAGATCAGGAAGCTCAGACTCCTGGCCAATGTGCTGCAGGCCATGCTCGACCATATGTCGCTCGGCGACATGCCGAACGAGCAGCAGCTGCGGACCATCGCCGCAGCATCGCTCGACGAGCAGAAGGAGGTGTGGAAGGCAAACAAGCCCAAAAAGTCCGAGCGGGCCGACTGGTACAATATTTCTCGGGCGCTCTCGAAGACCCGCATGTTCGCCAAGGATGCGAGCTTCGGGGATGATCTCGCCGCTGCCTACGGCATCGAATGGGTAGAGGATCTGTTCGCCCCGGCCGACCAGGACAGCCGCTACACCACCAACGTGGAAGCGTTTCTCGGCGCCCAGCAGGAATGGATGACGAGCAACCTTCCGAAGAAGGGGGCGATCATCGAGGTCAACAACTGGGGTCAGCCGGAACTGCCGAAGAAGGCGGAGCGCGTTTACGGCAAGCCGTCCAAGTCCGATCATGTCGGGATGTATCTCGACCGTGACGGCAAGGTGCAGTCGGTGGCGTACAGGATACCCGAGGAGAAGAAGAAAGGCAAAGGTGGCGCGGCCACTGCGGGCGGTCTGCCCGAGACTGACGACACCGTCGTCGATGCACCAAAGTCCCGGCCGGAGGTGACCCAGAAAGGCCAGGACATGATCGGTGACTTCCGCACCGATGCCCTGCATGAGGCTCTTGGACGCGCCCCGATCGAGGACGACATGCTGATGGCCCTGCTCGTGCTTGCATTCGCCGGCCTGAACGTCCGCGTCGATTCCGGCGCCAGCGATACCGTGTTCGGACCGAAGCGTTTCAAGCGCCACGCCGCCCGGCTGATCGGCGAAGACGGCCGGCTCGCCTTCGACGGGGAGACGCTGCGCGTGGCCGCGCGTTCGATGCTGATCGATGTGCTGTCGTGCCGCCGGGGTATGTCCAACAGCGGCGTGATCTCCCGGATCGCAGGCGACGCGATCGGCGCCGACAACTTCCTGCCGAACATGGGCTCGGAGGACTTTCTGCTGTGCCTGTCTCGCCAGGCGATGGAAGCGGCTGCGAAGGAAGCCAACGTCCTTCCGCGCCAGAAGGTGCGGGAGACGCGCGCGGCTCTCGTCGACCACTTCAGGCAAGAACGCTTCGTTCACACCGCCGCACTCTTCGCGCCCGATCCGCAGGACATCGTGGATCTGATCAAGAGTGGTGAGGTGCTCGATGGCGACACCAAGGGTCATGACGGTAGGGACGACAACAGCGCGGAAGAAGAAGACGTCGATGGTTCCGCTCTTGGTGAGGAAGAAGGCCTCGCCACCCCCGAAGACGAGGCCGACCTTCCAGACAGCGCCGACGACGCTCCCGAAGCCGTCGATCCTGACGAAGAGCAGGATGCTTACGGGATCGCTGCGGAGTAGCCGCGTCCCTCGTTCCCCTTCCGAATGAATGTCCGCCGCCGGTGATTTCCACCGGCGGCGGCTTCGTTTCCACCCCTGAAGATCAAGGAGATCAACATGTCCGCATATCTCGCATTCCTGGTCCCGATCGGCACCGTTCTGGCGTGGGCCGACGGCCGGCCGCGCCCGCCGGAGCGCCATCGCAAAAAGCTGTCCGCGTGGAAGACCAACAACAGCAGCGGCCGGCTGATCCGCAAGCAGGATGAGCGCGGCGCCGGCAACATCATCCTGCCGCCCAGCTTCACGCTGCACGAAGGCGACTATGGCGGCGGCGGTGTTATTACGATCCGCGTCCACCGCACATTTTCGCTGGAAGCCAGCCTGATGTTCACCATCGTCGAACGCCCGGCGGTCGGCAGTTGCCGTGTCTTCGACCGCCCCGGCGATAGCGCCGAGCTCGTCCATCTCGCGGCGAGCCGGCAGGCTGCGCAGGAATGGCTGACCACCCATGGCTACCCGTCCGCCGTCCTCGAGGACGTCACGGCGGATGAGATCGCCGCCGATGTCGTGGAAGGGAGGGCTGCCGCATGATCGATCTTCCCACCACACACATGCCCGACTGCATCCCCGGATTTCCGGGGGTTTCCTTTGGTCTGTCCTGCGAAGGCTTTCCCGTCGCCCGCGTCGGCGATCACGCCTTTGCCATGCTGCCAGGTCATGCCGGACGGCATTATCTGGCCACCGGCTGGAAGATTGGGCGTCCGTTTCCCGAGTGGCGACGGGGAGACTTCTACGGCCATTCCGGCGAACTCACTGACGAGGCGGCGTTTAGTGCACACGTCCTTGAACAGGCCGAACATCAGCGCGAAAAACAGGTGCTCGGACGTCGAAATATCGCCACCCACGTGCATACGCCATGGGGTTCGTCCCAGCACTCGACAACCTATGCCGAGGGGGTCGAATTCCACTCCAGTGCAAGCCACGGCGGCTTCAGGCTCTCGGCCGATCGAAACCGCACGGTCCATCCGCTGCTCCGGGCGGACGACGGGTTCTACGAGGAGGATTGCGCTTGGGCTGCCGTGGCGCACACCTTCCCTGAACTGTTCACCAGCTTCGAGAAGCGTTGCGCCAGCGAGACGCTAAAGGATTGGGAGCCCGATGCGTGGGAGGCGATTTTCGCGACTGTGCTTACTCCCGGCGAATCTCATGTGAAGGATCGCCGCGCGTTCGAACTCGAGCACGCCGGCGACTGGATCGTGATCTCGGCACTTCGATCCGATCATCATCCGGGCATGACCGAGGTGATCGCCACGCGCGGAGGCAGGCGCGATCATGGCGGCGCGGAACGGCGATTTCTCGTGCCGTCACCCGAATACGAAGCAGGCCGTTTCGGCTTCATCATCGATGAAGCGCGCCACGCAGCCTACGACGGCCCATCAAGCTTTGTCTCGTGGACGGGGAGGACGTCGGCATGAACCGGTCCATCGATCGACAGGCGGAATTGCGGCGCATGGAAGAAGCGTGCCGGCAGACGCGGCATCAGCTCGATATGATCGACCGCCAGATCATTCGCAGGATGACCGCGCTGATCCCATCGCTTGGGCGGCGCAAACACGGATATCGCCGCGGCAGGCCTCTCGAACCCGACGCCTTCCTCACCCGCTACCGCTCCAATCTTGCGGCGATCACCGCGCAGCGCCAGCCAGAGATCGATGCTCTGACGCGCAAGCTTATGCGTCAGCAGTCCGCGATTGCGGCATTGCAGGAGGCGATACCATGAAGCGCCATGAACCGCTTCCGTCCCTCACGGATCAGGAGGTAAAGGCGCTTCAGGATTACGCGGCCAGGCACGGCCGATCCTGGAAGCGCATTCTCAACACCGTCTGGATGGGCGAAGGGCGCTGCGATGACGGCCAGATCCTTCGCAAGTTGCGCAACACGCACGGCCCAACCTGGCTGGACTGCTATCGGCTGCCGAAACCTTGAGCAATCGGCACAGCCCTGATCAACGCTTGCGCACGAACTCGGTGCGCAGGACCAAGCCTTTGATTGCGTCATGCCGGCAGTCAATCTCTTCCGGATTGTCGGTCAGCCGGATCGAGCGGATGACCGTGCCCTGCTTCAGGGTCTGGCCGGCGCCTTTGACCTTCAGGTCCTTGATCAGCACGACGGACTCGCCATCGGCCAGCACGTTGCCGGAGGCGTCGCGCACTTGAGCGGCCTTTGCTTTCTCTGCCGCAATTTCTGATGCTGGACGCCATTCACCGGTCAGTTCGTCGTACATATAGTCGTCGTCGTTCTGGTCACTCATCTGGTGTTTCCTTTTGCGAATACTTGTTCGCTGGTCGTGATATCAGGTGGGCGTCTATCGTGGATTGGTGCGGCGAGCAAACCCAGCGGTTGGCGCCGGCCTATCAGGCAGATCGGCAACCCATCCTGGCGGTGCGGAGGTGGCTGACACACGCGGATCGAATGGGTCGGCTCATCGAGGCAGATCTGGCGCGTGCCTTGCATGATTTCCTCTCCGGCTTCGGCATCCGGGATCAGCCCCTTGGCCGTTCTGTCCTTCGGTTTCGTGGCGGTCTGAACCAGCGCCCGTCCGGTTCAAGGCCGCTGTCGCGCCGCGGGGCGGCCGGTCATGCCGCTCTCGACAAAACAGGGACGCGGGCTTCGCAGAACCGTGGGTTCCGCTTGCCCGCCCCCCTGCTTCGCTCGATCAGGCCTGCCCGGACCCTGAACCGCCCGGCTTGCGCCGGTTCTTTTCGACCGCACCGAAGGACAGAACGGCCAAGGGGCCGAACGCTTCGGACAAACCGAAAAGGAAGCCATCATGGCAAAGCCCGCAACTCCTTCCCGCCAAGCCGCACGCCCCGCCGCACGCGTTGTGCAACTCCGCAAAGGCGCCACTATCGAAATGGTCCGCCTGACATGCCCCGATGAAGTGCAGGCGCTCCGGATCGCCGAAAGCTTCGGGACGGCCATCCTCGACAGCGACGGCATCCGCGACATGCACGAACGCCTGATCGTCGAAACAGCGACCGGCCTCTCTGATGGCCTCGGCGAACGGGCGATGCAGATCCATCTCCAGCGCATCGTCGGCGCCTATGTCGGATCGGCCCATGGCGCTGGCCAGTTCTACAGCAAGGCCGTCACCGAAGCACGCGATGCGACCGCCAAGGGTGCGTCGGAGGCTCGCGACGAGGATCTCGATGGGCCGGTCGGTTACGACAGCGCCGCCCAGCGCAAGCGTGAGTTCGCAGCCGACATGGGTATTCAGGCCCACGCGCTTCGCCTGGCAGCTGAAGGTGCCGTCGCAGCCTACGAACAGATCGTCGGCGAAGCGTGGAAGCCATTCGATCGGCCGGTCGACAATCCCGGCCAGGCGCTCGACCGCAAGGCGGCCGCAGCACAGATGGACGCTCTTGGCTAAGACGTCTCCGGCGGAGCTCCGGCTCCGCCTTCGTCGGGATAAGGCCGCCTCACTCCGAGGCGGCCATTTTTCGTGTCACCGTCGGAGCGAAATTCAGAGGAAAGACAAAAAGCGGGCGGCGCGGCATCGCGGCCCCGTCCCGTTCTTCGGTCCTGCAGGATCCGGCCGCAAGCCGCAACGGCTACGCCGTCCTCCACTTGCGTTCCGGCCGTTCCGGTGCGCCTTCCCCCCGATCGCTCCTGCTTTCGGCCCTCCGCGACGGGGCCGCGATGGGCGCGGCCTCCTTAAACGGAGGTTTGAAAATGAGCAGGAAAACAGCAAACACGCGGACCGACATCTATGCACGCATCACCGACAGGATCGTCACTGACCTGGAAAAGGGCGTGCGTCCATGGGTACAGCCGTGGAGCGCGGCCAATCTATCGGGCCGCGTGAGCCGACCGCTTCGTCACAACGGACAGCCTTACACCGGCCTCAATGTTCTCCTTCTCTGGTCGGAGAGCGTCGCCAGTGGTTACAGGTCGTCCACATGGATGACGCTGCGCCAGGCAAACGAACTCGGCGCTCACGTGCGCAAGGGCGAGAGCGGCGCGACCGTCGTCTATGCCAGCCGCTTCACCAAAACCGAACCCGATGCGGGCGGCGGAGAGGTCGAGCGCGATATCCCATTCCTGAAGGCATATACAGTTTTCAATTGCGATCAGATCGATGGCCTTGCAGATCAATATTACAGTCGCCCCGAACCGATCGCGAAACCGCTCGAGCGTATTGAGCATGCCGATCGCTTCTTCGATAACACGGGTGCTGTCGTCCGGTACGGCGGGGACAAGGCCTATTATTCTCCCGTCTCCGACCATATCCAGCTGCCGCGGCCCGAACAATTCCGGGACATGGCCTCTTTCGTTGCGACGAGAGCGCACGAAACCTTGCATTGGGCGGGCGGTCCTGCCCGGCTGAACAGGGACCTGAGCCGCTATCACAAGGATCGCCGCGAGAGGGCCTTCGAAGAGATGCTCGTGGAGCTTGGGGCAGCGATGATCTGCGCCCATCTGGGTATCGTGCCGGAGCTGGAGCCGCGCCCGGATCATGCCGCCTATATCCAGAGTTGGGCCGAGATACTCGGTTCCGACAAGAGGGCAATCTTCAATGCGGCGGCGCATGCGCAACGCGCTGTCGCCTATCTGCACGACCTTCAGCCGCAGGTGGCTTCCGGACAGGAGGCGGCCTGATGCTGCTGGTTCCGAACTTTACCGGGGAGGGCGCGGCCTCCCCGATCCGGCTGCGGGCGCTTTCGCTGGGCGCCGGCGTCCAGTCCACCACCGTGGCGCTGATGGCAGCGCATGGTGAGATCGGGCCGATGCCCGATTGCGCGATCTTCGCCGATACCGGTTGGGAGCCAAAAGCCGTCTACGATCATCTCGAATGGTTGATGTCGCCGAATGTCCTTCCGTTCCCTGTCCATGTCGTGTCGGCCGGCAATATTCGCGACAATCTCATGGACGCCGCCGCCGGCAAGCGCTGGGCTTCGATTCCGGCTTTTGCAAAAACCGTGACGCCAGCCAGGAGCGCACGACCGGTTCTCGATGAGGACGACGACGGCGAACTCGTCCAGATCGGTTCCCGCGCGACATCGCGCGAGACCGTATCGATCGGCATGATGCGCAGGGCCTGCACTGCGGATTACAAGATCGTGCCGATCCGAAGGAAAGTCCGGGAATTGTTGGGCCTCACGCGCAAGCGATCACCTGATCATGCGGTCGCGGAGCAGTGGATTGGCATTTCGACAGACGAGGCCAGCCGGATCAAACCCTCATCCGAGGACTGGCAGATCAATCGTTGGCCGTTGATCGAACAGCGCATGAGCAGGCGCGATTGCCTGGCCTGGTTGCGCCGTCATGATTATCCGACGCCCCCGAAATCGGCCTGCATCGGATGCCCGTTTCACGATAACGGACGCTGGCGTCACATGCGTGATCATGATCCGGAAGCCTGGGCAGACGCGGTGATAGTCGATCGGGCACTGCGGACCGGCATTCGACGCATCCGTGGCGAAGTTTATCTTCATCGCTCATGTGTTCCTCTTGACGAAGCCGACCTGTCGACGGCCGCCGATCATGGCCAACTCGATCTCTGGCCCATCGAATGCGAAGGCATGTGTGGCGTCTAGGGCAGCGTTCTGGCGCTGCGATAACGGATGACCGCTCCATTTGGAGCGGAAGAGGCACCGCCATATGGTGGAGCTCTGCCGTGAAAGACGCCGGCCCAGTCACTTCCCGAAGCGGGGGACACTTTCCATGCCAACCAGCCGGTGCGGTGTGGGGCGCTGAAGGCAAGGCGGATTGCAGCATAGCCGAGGCCCTTGCCGGTTGGGAGGAGACACCATCCAGTCGAAGATGGCTCTGCTGTCGAACGGTCGGTAGTGCAGACGCACCCATCGGCGATGGCGTCGAAGGAACGGCAGGTCCGCAGCCGTGACGTGGTGTGAGCAGGGTGCCGAAAACGATTGTGCCAGCGGCGTGCTGGTGGTGAGTTCAACGATTGGTCTCGCGGCATGTCGTGGTCGATCCGGTTCGGACAGGCCACACCCACGCAGACCTCGATGAATCTGGTGTGACCGAAGGACGCCTTCGTCTCGATCGCCTTGGCCGCAACGGCCATACGCAACTTTCTTCCCCTGCGAACAGGTTCGCATTCCTCGCGGGCCAAGAAAGCCGCTCCCGGCCGTCCTCCACTTCGTTCCGGCCGCCAGCGGTGCGGCGTCGATCGCCGTCGGTCTTAACACCGTCATCGAGGACGCGATGGGCGCGGCCCGAGCAAACCGGAAAGGTTACCACAATGGCAGTCATCGGCGAATTCACCACCAACGGCAACAACTCCATCATCGGCAACGTGCGCACGCTCACAGTCAGCATGAAGGCCCGCCTGAACCCCATCGAGCGCGTCTCGCGCGACGCTCCGGACTTCCGCATCACCGCCGGCAACGGTGTTGAGGTCGGCGCGGGTTGGAACAAGGTCTCCAACGATGGCGAGCCCTTCATCTCCGTCAAGCTGGACGACCCGAGCTTCAACGCCCCGATCACCGCAGCCCTTTGGCCGGGCGAGAAGGAAGGCGAATACGCCCTCATCTGGAACCGCCCGAAGCGGGAGGCCTGATCACCCAGAGGAGCTCCGCTCGACAAGGCGGGGCTCTTTTTCGTCTTTTTCTCACATGGTGAAGCCGGAGGTGGGCATCGAGCCCATTTCATCACTCGGTCGCGATGGATTTCACAGCTGAAGCGACGACCGCGAGAGCATTCTCATCAAGGCCGATCACACCATCCTGTTTTTCGCCGATCAGCTTGGGCGTCGCACCGCTATTGTCCCAAATCCAGGCTCTGTCAGCTCGTTCGAGAAACCACGGGAGTTGATCGAGCGATCTTGCGTAACGGGCACGCACTTTATCAGCCGGAACGTCGTGTCCACCCTTCGCAACGCGAAGTTTGATACGTTCGATCGACCGCTCCGGGCTGTCCAAAACGGTGTAGAAAAGCCAGATGGCAAATCCCACGGCTTCAGCCGCCTCAACCAGACGGCGGTACTTATCCGTCGATAAAACGGTCTCTACCCCGATCGTCTTATGAACGGATATCGATGACTGAATCCAGGCCTCAATGCGCTGAACAGCAACCAAGTTGGCTTCCGGAAGTGGTTTGTTTTCTACCTCACGGATCCGGGCGGCGAGAAGATCGGGGTTGACGATCCATACGGAGCGCCCTTCCAACTCGAGATCCGCATTTGCGTAGACGCTGCTCTTACCGGATCCGTTCGGGCCAGCAACAATCAGAAAGACGGGCTGCTCAAGCTTTTTCAGGCGCACGATCGACAACGCCAGTCACGGCCTTATTATCACGGCGGGCCTTGGCGACATTCCTGCTGAAGACATAGGTAAGATCTTGCCCGAAAGTTTGGCTCTTTGCGTCGATCGTCCGCACAGTGACGAACTGCCCGCTGCTCGAATCCCGAACCCGTTTCTCCGTAACCGCTTTGCCACGCACTCCGGACTTAGGGCCATTAAGCTTTTTGACGACGACTTTTGCCATGTCTGCTCCAATTTTTCACCTTAATATAGCAAGCATCATAGAGCACGAAAAGACCAGTCCTCCTAATGCGTACTCTCGATTCATCCGGTGTCGCCGAGCAGGTTGCGAACGGGATCGCTGTTCGGTAGCCGACCGCTTGGGAGGCGAGAGACGAGACTGCAGAAGCATCGCGCAAACGCTGCCTGAGCACGTTCTACGTTCGCGGCTTGGCCAAGTTCCCCCGTGTGAACGATGCTGCCGCGGGCGTGGTAGAGTTCAATGATACTTTGCTGATAGGAGGAAACGCGGGGAACGCCTTTCATGCAAATTCCAGCCCGGCGCTTGATGCGTTCCGCCACGCCTGGCTGATAGTGGTCGGTGAGCAACGTTTCGAACGCCACCGCAAGAGCGACAATCGCCTCCGACTCGTTGGCATGTGAACCGAATGACTGTCGGAACCAGTCGAGCGCGGTGACGATGCGCTTGTAGAACCTCGCCTCCATCTTTGAGCCGGCCGTGAGATGGACGTGCCGGAAATATCCCTGCTCGACAGTCTTGAGCGCAGCCACGATTTGTCTTTCGAAACGCTTCATCGTGTTCGTCTCCATCGCCTCTGTCGAGACTACGGCGGCGACATCCGACAGTCTCGCGAGATCCAGCGCCGACACGTTCATGGGGACGCGCCGGGTGGCAATCTTTCCAGAGCGTCGACCTTCCCCGATCAGATAGTGGCGGATGTCGAGTGTTTCCCAGTTGTTGACGTGAGCGGACGAGCTGAATTTGTCGATCGAGCCGTCCCGCTCGACCGACAGCGCGTGAAGCATCAGGAGCGCGGACGCAGCCGACCGGATCTTGAGGGTGTAGACAAACTGGTTTTCATACATGTCTCCCGTGTGCGATGTCAGCTTGACGAGCAGCAACGGGTTGGTTTTAAGCCATTGCGCAGCATGCGAGAAATGTTCGATGTCGCCTCGCTCTATACGTTGCCGTATGCCCAACCCGCGTGCCATTTCGATCAGGCGGTCATGTGCCCGCGCGACTGAATTGGTCTGGGCGCTGACGGCAAACCCGGCCGCACGAAACAGGATGTGGCTTTTCAGTCCCGAATTCCTCCAGGGCAGCATCTCCATCTTCATGCCGAAGCTGGTTAGCGGATAAAGGACGAACCCGGGACGCTCGACTCCGGCCGAAGCGAGATCACTCAGCATTTTTCCGGGAACGCCACCCCCACCTTGCTTAGCGCATGCGAGAACATGCTCATCCAAGAGAGACGTACCGACATAAATTTCCTTTGACCACAGCGATCGGGCGATAGCCGCGCGAATATTTACGATATGGTGTTCGATTGCGCCCCGTTCACTGTCGCTGAGTTTCTTCTCATCCGTAACCAGATGATCGATCGAGTTGAACAGATTGAGCTGATTGTGTTTGCTGGCAAGGAAGGCGTCGGACTGGTTGACCGACTTTGACTGCGGAGTGACGACCGTGGCGATTGAGGGATGGCGCAACTGCTCACCATGATGGAGTTTGGACAGAGAAGGTTAATCGAAGCGGCAAAAATCGCCGAATTTTACGAGTAGCTGATGAGCTGCGTCCGGCTTTTCTGCCAGGCCTCGTTGAGATCCAAACGATGCCGTTCAATCCAGGCTACAATCTCCTCCTCGTACGGGCCGGCGCTACCTTCAAGTCGCCGGAGGGTGTCGAGGTTGAAAGCCACGTTGATTCCTCCGCCACGAACGACAACGTTTGCCGGCATCGCGAGATCAGCACAGGTTACGACAGCACTTGCACGGTCATACCCGTGTCGCGACGCGACAACCTCGCGCAATTCCTCCAAGGCCGCCTTCCCTGCCGTATAAATTCCCACGTTCTCAAGCTCGTGGCGGCCGTGAAGTTCGAAGTCATACGGGATGTAGCCGTCCTCCGTCCGGTATAATACTTCTTCAAATTCCTTAGGATCGATGGGCCGGAACGAGAGATACCAGGTCTCTTCTTTCGTCGCTGTCATCAACATCAACCTTTCCAGCTCCGAAGCGTTCAGACCCGCCACGGACTCGACGCAGGAAAGGCCCATGAACTTCGCGAACCTCGGACCGTCGTTTTTCCGGGACCAGGCAGAATAGTTGAAAAGCTTGCGGTCCCGCGTCGGAATTTTGACCTTAATTCTGATGCGCGTCTTATCGGCCGTCCACACACGCCCCTGGCGAAGCTTCGTTTGCTCGACTTTTTCAACATAAGAACGGTGCACTGGATCGAGTTGTTCTCCCGTCGTCAGTCCGTGCCCCTCGTGGCTTTCATCGATCGTCAGCCATACGACGTCGCGCAATGGCTCTCCGGACCGCCTGGTGACGTGACCCTGGTTGAGCTGCGATGCCAAAATTCCCTCGGCAAGGGAAACAGAAGTATGATGAAAAAGGATCATTGTTATTCCGGGAGACAAATGACTGGAAGTTGCAAACTGCTATAGACCATCGAAATGCGAATGTTTACCCCTGATGGATTGATGTCGCTTAGGTCTGCCGGAAACTATGTGAATGAAGGGAAGCGCAGCAGATGGCTGAAATTCCGATCCGATGTTTTGCCGTATCCGTCGTACTTCTTCGCAACGTCGCCGCTGGACCCGAGGTACTGCTTTTACGCCGGAATCGCACGCTGATCGGCGACTGGTGCCAGATTGCCGGTGGAATTGAAGAGGGGGAGAAAGCGTGGGAAGCAGCGCTGCGCGAAGTTCGTGAAGAAACCGGCCTGACTTGTGGTCAGCTCTATTCGGCAGACATATGTGAGCAGTTCTATGAGGCGGATCGCGACGCAATCAGCATGCTGCCGGTCTTCGTTGGTTTCGTGGATGCTGGGGCAACTGTTGTCATCAATCACGAACATAGCGAGTTTCGATGGGTGCCGTTCGAAACGGCCTTGGGGATGGTGCCTTTTGCGGGTCAACGCCATGTGCTGAAGCATGTGCAGGCCGAGTTCGTACAGCGACAGCCGGTTCGACACCTCCTTATCTATTCGACGCGTGGAGCAATGCGATGTTCATGACGTCGAGTCAGAGCCGTCTCGGCATCGCTCGACTGTCGAACGACAGGTAGTTCAGACGCACCCGCACCCATCGGCGAAGGCGTCGAACGAAATCGCAGGGCCGCAGCCGTGACGTAGTGTGAGCAGGGTGCCGAAAACGATTGTGCCAGCGGCGTGCTGGTGGTGAGTTCAACGATTGGTCTCGCGGCATGTCGTGGTCGGTCCGGTTCGGACAGGCCACACCCACGCAGACCTCGATGAATCTGGTGTGACCGAAGGACGCCTTCGTCTCGATCGCCTTGGCCGCAACGGCCATACGCAACTTTCTTCCCCTGCGAACAGGTTCGCATTCCTCGCGGGCCAAGAAAGCCGCTCCCGGCCGTCCTCCACTTCGTTCCGGCCGCCAGCGGTGCGGCGTCGATCGCCGTCGGTCTTAACACCGTCATCGAGGACGCGATAGGCGCGGCCCGAGCAAACCGGAAAGGTTACGACAATGGCAGTCATCGGCGAATTCACCACCAACGGCAACAACTCCATCATCGGCAACGTGCGCACGCTCACAGTCAGCATGAAGGCCCGCCTGAACCCCATCGAGCGCGTCTCGCGCGACGCTCCGGACTTCCGCATCACCGCCGGCAACGGCGTCGAGGTCGGCGCGGGTTGGAACAAGGTCTCCAACGACGGCGAGCCCTTCATCTCCGTCAAGCTCGACGACCCGAGCTTCAATGCCCCGATCACCGCAGCCCTTTGGCCGGGCGAGAAGGACGGCGAATACGCCCTCATCTGGAGTCGCCCAAAGCGGGAGGCCTGATCACCCCGAAGAGCTTCGCCGAAAGGCGGGGCTCTTTTTTCGTTCCCATTGACGAAGCCGGGCGCAGGCATCGAGCCTGCTTCCGGCTTTTCCGGTGCCATACGAGGAGGTGTGAGCTGCTCAGTTCGTCCAATGGTGCCATGGCGAACCGAAGGCGTCCAGCACGAGCGGCGCCTCCAATTTGCTCCTCCCGCCTTTGGCGGCTTCCGCAAATCGGTTCCTCCACTCGCCGCCTCCGGCGGTCGCGTCCCGCGATGCTGGACCCCTCCGCTTCGCCATGACGCGCGCCGTCGTCTTTCACAAACGTCAAGGAGACGACGATGACGATTTCTCTCGAAATTCAGCGCGAAGAGCTTCGGGCCGAACTCAGGAATGCCTGCGATCCGGCCGAGCGCCGCCAGATCGCGGCGGAGCTGGAGATGGTGCAGGCCGAGCTTGCAGCCATCGAGGCCGAGCAGGACGGCCGCGTCAGCGCGGAGCCTCCTTTCTAGGAGGCTTCCATCATGCTGCCGCTTCGGCAGCGTGGTCGCTTCAGCCGTTCAGCGCGTCCTTGACCGCCTTGCCGGGTGTAAACGTCAGCTTCTTCGACGCCGCGATCTTGATCGTCGCGCCGGTCGCCGGATTGCGTCCCTCGCGCTCCGGAGTGTCCTTCAGCTTAAACTTTCCAAACGATGGTATCGACGTTTCAGCGCCAGCAAGCGCCGCGTCGGTGATCTGTTTAAAGACGCTTTCGACGATCGTCTTGGCCTGCGCCTTGGGGAGGTTCTGTTCGGCTGCGATCTTGTCGGCGATTTCGTTGGTCGTGGTCATGAAGGACGGGCCTCTTTGGTTTTCGGTCCTTCAGCTTTGACAATGAAGATGTGGCGAAGAAAGGGGCAGAAAGGCAAGAACGCCCGTAAGATCAGCGAAAGCCACAGGAAATGCAGGAAGTCGGTCTATTGAACCGGCTATTCGGTGCTGCCCGCGTCCCCATAGCCACGTCGTCTCTTCGTTCGTTCGAGACGGGAGAGTGCTGTATTCGCATCGTCCGGACGATCGAAGGTCTGCATCATCGTCTGGCCGCCCGATCCGATCCGGCCCCAGTTGCGGATGACCGAAGCCCCGCCGAACAGTGTCGGCTGGATCGCCAGCATGTAGAAGCGCCGCATGTTCTGCGCCGCATCAACGCGGTGAAGATGAACCGGGCATATCTCCGTGTCTTCCATGCCCTCATTGTTGCTATCTCGGCAAGCCGCGTCCAACGAGTTATCTGAATCGATCCGGTGTCACCGATTCATCTTCGTGATGATATCAAACGGGGACTGGGCGAGACGGCTTCGCCGCACGGCTCTATGCGCAGGCGCACCGAACCCGCCATGCGGTTTCGTTCCATTCGGATAACGATCCTCTCGCATGGCCGGCCGTGCCGGCGGATGATAACGTTGGAACGGCCTGGTTTGCGGTCAGCTATCGCACCAGCTTCGACGCGCACCGTCCCATCGACGCGCAAGGCCTTCTCCCACGAGAATCTCGCCAAACGATTGCCCTTTACGGCTGACAGTCCCGAGCTTGCGACCATACCTGTCTTCGTCTCGCAAGCCCGTGCTCATCGAGAATGGGCCAGCGTTTAGGAGAACCAGAATACGTGCTTTGGCCGCCTCGCCCTTGACCCGTTCTGCCGTGCAACGGGGCGGGCTGAGTTCAGGTGTGTCGATATCGGCGATCCGGATTTTCTCTCCCTTGAACCAGAAGGTGTCGCCGTCGACGACGCAGTTCATGCGGCTGTCTTCACCACAGATCGAGAACGACGCTGAAAGCGTGTCCTCTGCAGGAGCAGAGGTGAGCGCGACCGTCCGATCCAGCCCGCCGGTGCGCTCGAAGCACAACATGCCGCCAACCCCGAGCCCAACCACGAGCAAGGCAACCCACATCGACCGATGCATCACGTGCTGACCGTTCTAGCATTCGCCGCAGTGTCGCGTTCGTCCGCCTGCTGCCGACGCTTCCCCTCGTTGAACGTATCCGGTTCAGGATGGGCCGCAGAAACGCAATGTCTTCCCATATCACGGCACCTTCGAAGAGCGTCTCGCTGTTGCGATTGCGCCACCGCACCTCTTCTCTCGTCACGATAGGCGGCGCGATCTCGGCAAGGGCTGCGAGCGGTGCAAGGATCAGAACGCAAAACATAGTCTCGGCTTTCAGGATCGCCTCGCTAAGGGGCGAAAGTATCCCGAGAGAGATAATTGCGCCCATGCCGAGAAACGGCATGGCGATGATGAACACGACCCAGATCATCAGCGGGCCGATCAGCGAATACCGGATTTTTCTCCAATGCCTCACGGGCGTTTCCTTTCCTTCTGTCAGGGCTGTGCAGGTTCGTTTGCGTTCGGAGCGGTTCCGGTTCGATGGAATCTGTTCTCGCCGACGCAGGCTTTCATGTCTTCACGCCGGAACCAGATGGCGCGCCCGCACCGGAGCGGAGGATTTCCGGAGGTGAAGACGATCTGCTCGTCGCTGCGCATGCGCAGAACTTCATGCGGCAGGATCAATGGCCGGCGACTGAGCTGCTTCGATCGCGATCGAGACGATCCTTTCATTCCGGTCGAACGGTTGGTCTGGTCGACCTCGACCGTGGTGTCGCCGCAGCGCTTCGAGATATAGTCGGCGGTGTCGGGATCGTTTATCGCGGCAAACGAAATCCATGATGCGGATTCGAACCATTTGCTCGTCGCATCACGCCCGCCATAGGCCTCACGCATCTGGCCGAGCGACTGGAAGATCATCGTCAGCATAATGCCGTATTTGCGGCCTGCGTCGCGGGCGGTTTCGAGGATGCGCAGGTAGCCGAGACGCGCCACCTCGTCGAGCAGGAAGAGGGTGCGACCCTTCACATTGCCGTTGCGGTTATAGATCGCGTTGAGCAGCGAGCCGATGACGACACGCGCGAGGCCGGGATGGGCTTCCAGCACCTTCAGGTCGAGCGCGATGAAGATGTCCGTTCCGCCGTCGGCGAGATCGTCGGTCGAAAAGCTGTCGCCCGATACAAGTCCGGCATAGTTGGGATAGGACAGCCAATGGGTTTCCTTCACCGCATTGGCATAAACACCCGAAAAAGTCTCCGGCGTCATGTTGACGAAGACTGATACATTCTCCTTCACGAAGTCCGATTCCGACTGCTCGTAGATTTTTGTCAGGCGCGCGCGCAGCTTGGGTTCCGGTTCGGACAGGTTGGCACGGACACGGCGCAGCGTCTGGTCTTCCGCTTCCGTGTGCCCTGACAGGCAGACGTCGGCGATCAGAGCCGTCAGGAGCTGCATCGCCGACGCCCTGAAGAAGTCGTCGCGGGCGGATGCCGTCCTCGGATTGTCGGTCATGATCCATGTGGCGACGGCGACGATATCCTCTTCCTTCGTATTGCCATGACGGCCGATCCAGTCGAGGGCGTTGAAGCCGACACCGCCGGCTGTCGGATCGAGCACGATCACCTTTCGGCCGGCCTGACGCCGATGCTCCGAGACCATCGGCGCGACCTCGCTTGACGGGTCCAGAACGACAAGCCCGCCGCCCCATTTGAGCGCGGTCGGGATCGTCACCGATGTCGTCTTGAAACCGCCGGAGCCGGCGAAGACGATGCCATGCGACGATCCGAAGGAACCGTCGAAGCAGAGCAGCGGCGACTTGCCGCCAGCGCCCCAGCTTTGTCGATCGTCAGCGCGAAACGGCATGGCGGCAACACTGTCGCGATCAACCCGATAGCGCTCGCCGATGATGATGCCGCCTCGTTCGGGAAACAGTTTTGCCGCCTCCTGGATCTTCATCCAGTCGGCCTCGCCATGCACAGCCCGCTTGCCGCCGATCCGTTTGGGCGCTGTTGTTGCGAACGCGGCATTGCCCTTGATCGCGACACGCAGCGCGAACATTCCGCTGATGAAGGCAATGCTTGCGCCGATCATCGTCACCGGATCAGCATAGGCCAGAACCGATTGTTCGGCCGGCACGCTGCTTGCGATGCTATTCAGGCGGATTACTTCGCGCAGTGTTGCGATGGTAATGACCACGCCGCTTCCGGCCAGCACGCTCAGACCGGCGGCCTTGATGTTGGCCGATCCGTTCGCGGCGAAGAGGCCAATTATGCCGATCGCCACCGCAGCGATGTAGGGGAGCGCGAGCCCGGCGCGTCCCAGCATCAGCTTCGCCTGCGGGGACGTTCCGAATGCCGCCAGTCGCTGCTCCATCCCGGATGTCGCGAACATCGCCGCGAGCATTATGATTGCCGGCAGGATCATCAGCAAAAGCCTATTCATCGTCATGGCCGAACGCCTCCGCGCCGATGGCGGTCAAGCGTGACCGCTCTTCTTCGTCGCCCTTGAGCCGGCGGCCGCCGTCGACCAACAGCCCGAGCAGCAGCGCCCGCTTTTCGTAACGCAGTCCTGCCTTGACGATCAGCCCGCCGAGCTCGATTTTTACGCGGGTGTCCTTCTTGCGTGCGTCTGACGTCATCGACTTTGCCATCCGTTCAAGCCTCGCCAGACCCGCCTTCATCCGCGCCAGACGCGAGCGCCGCGGACGGCTCGTTACCGGTCCGGCTCTCTCCGGCTTGTCTCTTTCCGGTCGCCGAGCCCTTGCCGCCACGAAACCGTTTGGCGACTTCCTCGAAGGCTGCCTGAAGCTGTGACTCCTCGATGTCGATTTCACCAAGACCGGCCTTCAACGCAATCCTGCCGATTCGTTCGGCCTCGCGTGTTTCGGCCTGTTTCAGCTGATCCTGCAATCTGGCAATTTCTTCCCTGATCTTCGATGATGGTTTCTTCATTCCGGTCGCATCTCCCTGGAAATCCTGCGGCGTCTGTTCCGCTGCAAGATTTCCTCAAAAGCACTTCGCAAGAAATGTGCAGATCTGCACGTCGGCAAAGCCGACACTTTGGAGGATGATCCCGCCGCTCGACGAGAGCGGATCCAAGGGCGCAATTATACGTCGCTGACGCGACGCCTTGCGTAGGGGGCCAAACAGGGGCCCACTGTGGCCTCACCGCTCCCGACGAACGACGTTCAAACGGGAGCTTTTACCGCAGTGGCCATCGCCCACTTCTCAGCCCGCATCGTCAGCCGCGGCGACGGCCGCAGCGTGGTGCTGTCTGCGGCCTACCGGCACTGCGCGAAGATGGAATACGAGCGCGAGGCCCGCACCATCGACTACACCCGTAAGCAAGGGCTGGTGCATGAGGAATTCATACTCCCGGCGGATGCCCCGAAATGGGTCCGCGCGTTGATTGCAGACTGTTCTGTCGCCGGGGCCTCTGAGGCCTTCTGGAACAAGGTCGAGGCTTTCGAAAAACGCTCCGACGCGCAGCTGGCCCGCGACCTGACGATTGCACTGCCGCGGGAGCTTACATCCGAGCAGAACATCGCCCTGGTCCGTGATTTCGTGGAGAAACATATCCTGGGGAAGGGCATGGTCGCCGACTGGGTCTATCACGACAATCCCGGCAATCCGCACATCCACCTGATGACCACATTGCGGCCGCTGACCGAGGACGGGTTCGGGGCCAAGAAGGTAGCGGTCATTGGTGAGGACGGCCAGCTGGTTCGCACGAAATCCGGCAAAATCCTCTACGAACTCTGGGCCGGTTCGACGGACGATTTCAACGTCCTGCGCGATGGATGGTTCGAACGGCTGAACCATCACCTGACGCTTGGCGGCATCGATCTCAAGATCGATGGCCGCTCCTACGAGAAGCAGGGAATCGACCTCGAACCGACGATCCATCTCGGAGTTGGCGCCAAGGCAATCTCGCGGAAAGCGGAACAAAAGGGTGTTCGGCCGGAGCTCGAAAGGATTGAACTGAACGAAGAACGCCGCTCGGAAAACACCCGCCGCATCCTCAAAAATCCAGCCATCGTGCTCGACCTGATCATGCGGGAAAAGAGCGTCTTCGATGAACGCGATGTCGCGAAAGTGCTGCACCGCTATGTCGACGATCCGGCCGTCTTCCAGCAGCTGATGTTGCGCATCATCCTGAATCCGGAGGTGCTACGGCTGCAGCGCGACACGATCGAGTTCGCGACCGGAGAGAAAGTGCCGGCGCGCTATTCGACACGGGCGATGATCCGGCTGGAAGCGACGATGGCGCGACAGGCGATGTGGCTGTCGGACAAGGAAACGCATGCCGTTTCCACGGCGGTGCTCGCAGGGACGTTTGGGCGGCATGGGCGGCTGTCGGAGGAACAGAAAGCAGCCATCGAGTGCATCGCCGGTCCGGCCCGCATCGCCGCGGTCGTCGGACGCGCGGGTGCTGGTAAGACCACGATGATGAAGGCGGCGCGGGAGGCGTGGGAGCTGGCCGGATATCGTGTCGTCGGTGGCGCGCTCGCCGGCAAAGCGGCGGAGGGTCTGGAGAAGGAAGCCGGCATCGAGAGCCGCACGCTCTCCTCCTGGGAGCTGCGCTGGAACCGCGGTCGTGACGTGCTCGACAATAAAACCGTCTTCGTCATGGACGAGGCCGGCATGGTGGCCTCGAAACAGATGGCGGGCTTTGTCGATGCCGTTGTCAGGGCAGGGGCAAAGATCGTGCTAGTCGGCGATCCCGAGCAGCTTCAGCCGATCGAAGCGGGGGCCGCTTTCCGCGCCATTGTCGATCGGATTGGTTACGCTGAACTCGAAACGATCTATCGCCAGCGCGAGGACTGGATGCGCAAGGCGTCGCTCGATCTGGCGCGCGGCAATGTCGAGAAGGCGTTGGCGCTCTACAATGCCAATGCGAGAATTGTTGGCGAACGTCTGAAGGCGGAAGCGGTTGAGCGCCTGATCGCCGACTGGAACCGTGATTACGATCAGACGAAGACGACATTGATCCTCGCCCATCTGCGCCGCGACGTGCGCATGCTCAACGTCATGGCGCGCGAGAAGCTGGTCGAGCGCGGCATCGTCGGCGAGGGCCACGTCTTCAGAACGGCTGACGGCGAACGCCGTTTCGACGCAGGCGATCAGATCGTCTTCCTGAAGAATGAGACCTCACTTGGGGTCAAGAACGGCATGATCGGCCATGTCGTTGAGGCTGTGCCGAACCGCATCGTTGCGGTGGTCGGGGATCGGGATCATCGGCGGCATGTTGTGGTCGAACAACGCTTCTACAGCAATCTCGATCACGGCTATGCGACGACCATCCACAAGTCTCAGGGCGCCACTGTCGACAGGGTCAAGGTGCTGGCCTCTCTCTCGCTCGATCGGCATCTGACCTATGTCGCGATGACCCGCCATCGCGAGGATCTCCAGCTCTATTACGGACGCCGTTCCTTCGCCTTCAACGGTGGCATAGCCAAGGTTCTTTCCCGAAAGAACGCCAAGGAGACGACGCTCGATTACGAGCGCGGCAAACTCTACCGCGAGGCGCTGCGCTTTGCCGAAAACCGTGGCCTGCACATCATGCAGGTGGCTCGAACAATGCTGCGCGACCGGCTCGACTGGACGCTGCGCCAAAAAACAAAGGTTTCCGATCTCGTTCATAGGCTTCGTGCGCTCGGTGAGCGCCTCGGCCTCGACCAATCCCCAAAAACCCAAACGATGAAGGAGGCCGCGCCCATGGTCACAGGCATCAAGACATTCTCCGGCTCTGTTGCCGATACGGTCGGTGACAAGCTCGGCGCCGATCCCACGCTGAAGCAGCAATGGGAGGAGGTCTCGGCGCGCTTCCGCTACGTCTTCGCCGATCCCGAAACCGCCTTCCGCGCCGTCAACTTCGATACGGTTCTGGCAGATAAGGAGGCAGCGAAAGCGGTCTTGCAGAAGCTTGAGGCGGAGCCGGCATCGATCGGGGCGCTGAAGGGCAAGACCGGTATTCTGGCCAGCAAGACGGAGCGCGAGGCGCGCCGCGTCGCAGAGGTCAATGTTCCCGCCCTGAAGCGCGATCTGGAGCAATATCTGCGGATGCGCGAGACCGCGACGCTGCGGATAGTGACCGAAGAACAAGCCCTGCGCCAGCGCGTCTCGATCGACATCCCGGCGCTCTCGCCGGCCGCACGCTTGGTGCTTGAGCGCGTGCGCGACGCGATCGACCGGAACGATCTGCCGGCGGCCCTTGGATATGCGCTCAGCAATCGCGAGACCAAGCTCGAGATCGACGGGTTCAACCAGGCTGTTACCGAACGCTTCGGGGAGCGGACCCTGCTGAGCAACGTGGCGCGCGAGCCGTCCGGAAAGCTGTACGAAAAACTCTCCGATGGTATGCGGCCGGAGCAGAAAGAGCAGTTGAAGCAAGCCTGGCCGATCATGCGCACGGCCCAGCAGCTCGCCGCCCACGAGCGCACCGTGCAGTCGCTGAAACAGGCCGAGGAATTGCGGCAGACGTTGCGCCAGGCACCGGTGCTGAAACAATGAGCAAACGCGCTGTCATCCGGTTTCTCGGTGTCGCAGGCCTCGTCTTGAGCGGCGCCACCGTCATGGGGCTCATCGGTGGTTATCGAGTGAACGTCACGCCGAGCGAACCCCTTGGGCTCTGGCGTGTGGAAAAGCTCCGACGCCCGGTTCAGTCCGGCGATCTGGTGTTTGTCTGCCCGCCGCACAACGCCTTCTTCGAGGAAGCCTGGCTACGCGGCTATCTCCGTTCCGGGCTCTGCCCAGGTTGGTTCGCGCCGCTCATAAAGTCCGTTCTGGCGCTTCCCGGTCAGCGCGTCGAAATCGCCGATCGGATTGTCATCGACGGTCATCCCGTATCGGCTTCCACTGTCAGCGCGACGGACAGCGAGGGCAGGGCGATCGCGCCCTTCGCCGGCGGCGTCGTGCCGCCAGGATTTCTATTTCTCCATTCTTCCTTTGCGAGTTCCTATGATTCACGATACTTCGGCCCGATCCCGGACAGCGGTCTTCTCGGCCTGGCGCGGCCGGTGTTCACGTTTGACCCGTGACCGCTGGCGTGTGGCGCTCCTGATCCTGCTTTCGATCGCCGTCGGAGCGGTCGGCTGGAGCGGCGAGGCCCTCCTTCTTCCGACAGCCATGCTCTTTCCGTTGCTATGGGCGCAATCTCCATCACGACTGGTTGCGGGCGCGGTGTCTGCCGGGTACTTCCTCACCGCCTCGCGCGGCCTGCCGCAGGGTGTGGCGAACTTCTACGCCGCCGATTTCTGGCACGGCCTCCTGCTATGGCTGGCGGCCTCGGCCGGCTTTGTCGCCGTGCATGCGGCGTTCTGGCCCGCGCGCTTGCAAAAGAGGCTTCCGGGAAGGGGCGCTCTGGGTTGGGGAAAGCCGGTGCGCTACCTTGCGGCCGCGGTGCTGATGGGGCTGCCGCCCTTCGGCATCACCGGGTGGGCGCATCCACTAACCGCAGCGGGCATTCTGTTTCCCGGCTTTGGATGGTGGGGGCTGGGTGCGACCACAGCCGGCCTCGCGATGATGACATCGCGATACTGGCCGGCTGCTGCCATTGCCCTGGGAGGCTTCTGGTTCTGGTCCGCCGCTACGTGGACGCAACCTGTCCTACCGGATGGATGGAAAGGCGTCGACCTCGAACAGGGTCAAACGCTTGGACGTGATGGTTCGCTTGACCATCACCGTGACCTGATCGCAACGGTGCGCGCGGCGGCAGGAGCGGAAACCCGTGTCATCGTTCTTCCCGAAAGCGCCCTCGGCTTATGGACCCCGACTGTCGCACGGCTTTGGCAGGCGGGCTTGCGAGGGGCGGACGTCACCGTGATCGCCGGCGCGGCCGTCATCGATCCGGGCGGCTACGACAACGTCATGGTGACGGTCTCGGAGGGTGAAACACGGATCCTCTATCGCGAGCGGATGCCGATCCCGGTATCGATGTGGCAGCCATGGTTGCAATGGACCGGGCAGGGCGGTGGCGCTCAAGCGCATTTCTTCGCCAACCCGGCCGTGGATCTCGCTGGCACGAGGATCGCGCCGCTGATCTGCTACGAGCAGCTCATCGTCTGGCCCATACTGCACTCGATGCTGTTTTCCCCCGCCGCCATCGTCGCCACGGGCAACGGATGGTGGACCGAGGGAACGTCGATCGTCGCCATCCAACAAGCAGGCGTGATCGCCTGGGCGAAACTCTTCGGGCGACCCGTCGTCACGGCTTTCAACACATAAGGAGACTTTCGCGATGGTCGATTCCGCCCTCATCAAGGAATGCAGCGATCCCGGCCTGAAACCCGCGATCGTCGAACAGTTCATCGAACGGGCAGGGGCGCCGGACCCGCTCGCGGTCACTGTCCGCTCCGGCAACCGCATCGTGCTTGTGCCGAGGCCGACAACGCCGGACGAGGCGCTCGCATTGATACGCCAGAACCTCGGTCGCAATATCGTTCGGGTCGGCTTGACGCAGTATCCCGCCGGGCTCGGTATCGTCGAGGCGGGCCAGTTGAAGCCGGACCTGATCGAGCCTTGCGAAAACATCAAAATGGGCACGGCCCTGTTCGCCAAAGTCTATCGTATCGTCACCAAATGGTACGGTAACCCTACCGAAAGCGAGGTCCTTCCGCAGGTTTTTGAAGACGCGATCATCGCATGGCAAACGGGGTATTTCGAGGGGACAGCGGTGTTCCGGGCAGCCGATCCGGGCGACGTGAAGCTGCCAGAGCCGGATCCTGGGGTGGAAGCGGAAACGTCCGAAGCCGGTAGTGACAAGATGAAGGGCGGCAACGTCGATACTGCACTCGAGGCGGAACCAGCTGACCCGAACAAGGCCGGTATTCGGATCGACCTTTCCGGCATCGGCGCGCGCGGGAAGTGAGGAACAGGTTCCTCGCGTCTGCGTCGATGAACGCGGGCCAGGAGCGAAAAATTGCTCGGTCCGTGTGCCAAGCGAATCGCAGTTAATGAGACCATGGCGGAAAACAACTAAGTGTCGTCACGCTTCAACAATGCATTCTAACCCTGGTCGCAAGTCGCGTTGATTTCTTCTTCGAAAGCATAGGCCTTGAGGTATTTTGTGCCTTGCATCGAGGTGGGCATGTGAAGATTTGCACCGTCGTTCTGTCGATCGGCGCTGGCATCTCTTTGGAATGGCTCTTATAAAGGGCATGACGCAGTACGCGCTGTGTTGCGGCTTAGAATCCGCAGATGAACGGTTGGCGCTGACCGAAACGGTGCCAGGAACCCTCTGACCTTGTGGCCGGGGGCCTGTGACTCATGTCCAGGCGCCTCGGTGCTAAAGGTCTCAGGGCCGATTCATCTCGGATTCTAACCCCCGGCTAGGGTTCAAAGGGTTCAACGTCAGCGGGGGCGCACCGCAGACAAAACCAGGGTTAGGTCAGGAATGGAATCGGAAGATGCAACATTGACGAAAAAAGTTGAGCTCCGGCCACTGGTCGGCTTAACTCGTGGACTACACCCGGCTGACCTCGAGAAACTGACCATAGACGCAATCCGTGCGCATCGACGACTGGTCGAAAAGGCCGACGAACTTTTCCAGGCCCTGCCGGAAAGCTATAAGTCGGGAAAGGAAGTCGGAGGCCCACAGCATCTGTGTTACATCGAGGCCAGTATCGAGATGCACGCGCAGATGAGCGCTGTCAGCACGCTGATCAGCATTCTTGGCTATATCCCGAACGCCACCGTGAACTGAACCGGTTTCCGTTTGTCTCATGGCTAATTTTTATAGCGGGCTATGATGTCATACCCTGAACTATTGCGGCAGCTCAGACCCGCTATCTTCATCGGAGGAAAGGCGGCCTGACACGAGCTCCTCCGTTCGGTCTCTTTGATAACGACTGCGGTGGAACCCTACGCAGCGAAGACCTGGGCAGCGCGGGTCGACTGTTTGGCGACTGGCGCGACGGATGGCTGATGAACCTGGCCAGCAAACGCTTGCGTTCGGCCGCTATCATCGAACCTGAAATGCTCCAGCAGCTCGAATAGCGCGGCGGCCTCGCGAGCAAGGCTGTGGCTGGCCGCCGTCTGCTCCTCGACCATCGCGGCGTTTTGTTGCGTTCCCTGATCGACGCTGTTAACGGCCTTGTTGATCTCACCGAGAGCGTTCGACTGCTCGCGTGCCGCTTCGACAATCGCGACGACATTCGTGTTGATGTCGTGGACCTGGGTTGCGATTTCCTGCAGCGCGGAACCGGCTTTCGTGACAAGCGATACCCCGCTCTGGACCTGGCTGCCCGACGAGGTGATCAGCGTCTTGATTTCCTTGGCGGCCTTGGCCGATCGCTGCGCGAGCTCGCGGACTTCCTGCGCGACGACCGCGAATCCCTTGCCCGCTTCGCCGGCACGGGCCGCTTCGACACCGGCATTCAGCGCCAGGAGGTTGGTCTGGAACGCGATCTCATCGATGACACCGATGATGTTGGAGATCTCGCGAGAGGACGTTTCGATCTGATCCATGGCGCCGATCGCGTCGCGCACCACCTCCCCGGAATGCTCTGCATGTTCGCGGGTGCGTGCAACGAGTTGGCCAGCCTCCTCCGCCCGACGACTGGAATCCTTGACCGTTGTGGTGATTTCCTCGAGCGCAGCGGCGGTCTCCTCGACCGAGGCGGCTTGTTGCTCGGTGCGTTTTGCCAGCTCGTCGGCGGCGGTCCGAATCTCGCTGGATCCCGCGGAGATCGCCCTGGCGTTGTCGGCGACAGTCGCCATCGCGCGCTTCAGCTTGTCGGAGGCGGCGTTGAAATCGGTGCGCAAACGTTCGAGCGAGGGGATGAACGGTTTTTCGATTTGCTGCGCCAGGTCACCGTCCGCCAGCCTGTTCAGGCAGCCCGCGAGCTGTTCGACGTTTTCGACCCGGGTGGTCACGTCGGTCGCGAATTTCACGACCTTGAAAACTCTGCCGTTCATATCGAAGATCGGATTATAGGATGCCTGGATAAAGACCTTGCGACCACCCTTGCCGAGCCGCATGAACTCGTCCGCCATCAAATCCCCGCCTGCAAGCATCTTCCAGAAATTCCGATAGTCGGGCGACGCGGTATAGGATGGTTCGCAGAACATCGAATGGTGTTTGCCCTGGATCTCGCTCAGAGAATATCCGAGGGCGGACAGGAAATTCTCGTTGGCGGTCAGGACGTCGCCGGTCGGCGTGAACTCGATAATCGCCTGCGCCCGCGACAAAGCCTCGATCTTGCCGGCATCTTCTGCAACTTTCAGCTTCTGGGCGGTGATGTCGGTGGCGATCTTGACAACCTTGACCGGCTTGCCACGGCGCATGACAGGGTTATAGGACGCCTCGATCCAGACTTCCTTGCCGCCCTTGCCGATGCGCTTATATTGCTGCTGGTCGAAGTTGCCGGCGGCGAGTTTCGCCCAAAACGCCTTATAATCCGCCGATTTTACAAAGTCCGGTTCAACGAACATGCTGTGATGTTTGCCGATAATTTCGGATAGCTCATAGCCGAGCGCCCGGCAGAAATTGTCGTTGGCGGTGAGTATCCTTCCGGTCAGATCGAATTCGATCATGGCTTGAGATTTAGAGAGGGCGGCAAGTACCGCGCATGCATTGGCACCACGATTGAGAATATTCACTAGGCGACCTCCCAAGGATACTTACCGGACCGAAGGTCGCGGCAGAGCGCGAATAGTTGCATACGATGTTTAATCTTCATTTAAACATGGAACTGGCATCCATCAATTATGCCCGCTTAAAGCGCTCGAAGAGAAGGAGGAGATTGTATCAACAATCATGTGCCGCTCGATAAGCGCTTCCATGTTGCGATTGAGCAAAGACAGCAGCAGGTGTTTTGTGACGGCCCGGGTCTCGATTTTTTCGAGATAGAGCGGACGCCACGTGAGGTCGAGATCCTGGCTTAGGTCTTCGTGCAACTTGACTATCTCCTGCCGGGCCGCTTCCAGGCTATCGAAAAACTGAACGGTGGTGTGCCCGTGCAGCCAGTGCGCCTGATCATCGGCAGTCGCCTGAGAATAGATGTAGAACGTATAGGAAGTTACTGACATCATTCCTCTCCCCTGGTTTGTCTGTCACGTTTTCAGATCAGCTTTCTTCTGATTGCGAGGGCGGTGAGATGGGCCTTGCTGCGAACGTCGAAGCGCTTCATGGCCTCGCGGAGCTTGACACGGACGCTGTTGTACTTGACGCCCTCCACGTCTGCGACTTCCTCCATTGTCATGCCGACGGCGATCCATCTGAGATAGGTCGCCTCTTTCGGATCGAGCCAGGCGGCATCTTCCACTGTCGGAGTGGTCTGAAGGAAAGAGATGCGGGCATGGAGCTGCCCGACGGCGCCCGCGGCTGCGACCGCGTCGATCTCACGGTCGAGGTCGATCGCCGGCCTTTCCGACGCCAGCGTGAACATCGACATTGATCCGTTGGCGGTCTTGATCGGAATGGTGATGCCGGAGCGGATGCCGAAATCGGCCGCATGCGCGTAGAAGGCACGCTCTTCCTTCGATAGCCGCGATCGTTCCTGTTCGCCGGACCAGGCAAAGACTTGCTTCCTGGATTTCGCGCGCTTGACGACCGGATCGAGCTTGTCGAAGTTGTTCTCGAAATAAGCCGATCGCCAGTCACGATGATAATTGGTGACCGCGATGGTGTGTTTGTGCTGGATATGGAGATAGGCGTAGCCGGTGAAGCCGAAATGTTCGGCAAGGTCGGCAAGGCCATCTTTCAGGATGCACTCGTCGCCCTGAATTGCGGCAAGATCGGTCAACTTGTCCAGCCAGTGCTGCATTCCATACCCCCATATGCTGGTGTGCGATGCCTACTCTAACGTTTGCTCCCAGCAGCCGACCGCCGGGCTGAATCTGCTTTCATCCTCTTTTACCCAGACAACTCAGGCTGAGCCGAAGCATTTTTCCACGAGGCATACATGCTCCAACGCTTCACGAATATCCGTACTATCCCCCTGTACATGCTATCGAGCCGGGGAAGCGGCACTTGCGTGCAGTTCACTCGACGATCTGCATCTCGCTCTGACCAGATGCGGCAATGCTCGCCTTGCGGTCGGCAAATGAGATCTTCAATTCAGCAAAAGCATCGCCGTGTTGCCATGAAAGCACCAACGCTCCGGCATCAGCAATGGTGGCCTTGAGCGCTCCACCGAAGGCGGGATGGGTGTTCCTGAAACGGATCAGATTTGAAAGGCGATGGAAGAGCGGGGTCTCAAGGGCCGTACCGATTTCGTCGTTGCCGTAATAGTGCCGGTTAATGTCACGCCCCACGCCCGTTTTGGCGAGCAGGTCCATATCGTTTACGCCGCCCAATAAACCGACATAATAGACTTGCGGAATTCCTGGAGCAAAAAACTGAATTGCCCGAGCGATGAGATAATCATTATCGTTGCGACCAAGCGCGTCATAGTAGGTGCAGTTTACCTGATAAAGGTCCAGATTCGATGCAGCGGCCCCCGTCGCCTGGCGGCTCTGGCCATCCGATCGCCTATGGATCTCTTCCACAAGATTGTCGATCGCCTGGGGTTCGAGGAGGCCCGCCCGGCCGTCGCTACGGGCGCCGACATCTATAACGCCGATCCCGTCATGGGTGTCGAGAACGGTGATCGCGTTACGGGGGCTTATTGCCAGCCACTTTGCCAGCGGCGTGGCGTCTCCCGTAAACAATGCATGCAAGATGAGCGGTGGTAGTGCGAAATCGTAGACCCGGTCGACCTTCTTCGCGATCTCGATTTGGTCACGATGATAACTATGAATCTCGACCAGAACCTCCATGCCGCGGTTGCGGGCCTTTCCAGCCACTTCTTCGAGGAATGCGTAGGTATCGTCGATCATGAAGCAACTGCTGCCCGCTTTCTTGATCGCGTATCCCGCGGCGTCGAGGCGGATCGCCGTCACATTCGCCTCCGAAAAGCGATCGAGGATCGTTTCGAGATAGGTTGTGCCTTTGGCGCTGTGGACATCGATGTCGATCTGCTCCGGTGTGAAGGTTGTCCAGAGCATCCGCTGAGTACCATCAGCCAGGGTCACCTTCGAAAACGGTAAACCGGGGCGCGGTCGATAGATCCTCAGAAGGTCTTCTTCGGTGGCGCCATCGGGAAATACCTTTTCGAACGTCATGAACATGTCGGCAAATTCGGACGCCGAACCCTTGGCAATGAAGTCCGTGAATGCGCCGGATTGCGATGAGACATGGTTGACGATAAGATCGGCCATGATTTCCACGGATCCCGACAAAGCCCGCACATCCTCCCAGTCGCCGAGGCGCGGATCGACGATCGTGTGATCTGTTGGATCGAATCCGGCATCAGCGCCATCGATCGGATTGAAGAAAGGCAAGACATGGACGCCGCCGAACAGGCCAGCGAACTTGCCATCGACCAGTTCCTTCAATTGCCTGAAACCACCTCTGGTCAGGCGGTCAACATAGGTGATAAACTGCACTTTGTTTTGCATTTCAATTTCCAGTATGTGTCGTCTTACGAGGACGAGTTGATTTTCTTTCACTCAGTCTGCAGAGCCGCCCGCGATGAGACGGCTCTCGCCCAGTAATCCTTGCTCGTCCATGATCGGGTGAGCAACCGAGACGATATGCGCGTTGATCCGCTTGAGATCACGCAAGATGTCGAGGTGAAGCGAGCTGGTTTGAAGGCTGTCGGTGCGCCCGTCGCGCAGACGTTCCAGGTGGCGCTCGGAAGACTGTTTTTCCATGTGCCGGACTTCGACTTTCCGCTCCATGAGCTGACGCGCGAGATTGATGTCCCGGGTGATAAGGATTGTTTGTGCGATCCGGAGATTATCGACGGTGAGCTGGAAGAGTTGTGTTAGTTCGGAGAAGACGTCATCAGAGAATTTCAAACCGTGGGCGATCTTCTTCGTGACCTCGGGCAGCAGACCTTTCTCGACAATATCCCCGATATGTTCGAGGTTGATGGCGTAGTCGATGATGACGATCGAGCGTCGGCCTTCGTCTTCCGACAGTCCAGTACGGCCGAGTTTCGATAAGTAAACCTTGACCTCCTGCTGTAACCGGTCGACCTGGCGCTCAAGCTGCGCAATTTCCTTCAATCTCGCGGCGTTGTTCTGCTGGAACGCGTCCGACACTCTCAAGAGCATTCTTTCGATCAGGTCTCCAACGCCAAGCACTTCGCGTGCAGCACTCGTCAGTGCTACGACTGGTGTTGATAGCTCATCCGGATCGAGGAATTTCGGTGTGTTGTCAGCCTGTTCGGACGCGGGGATGAGGACCCCCATCCACCGTGCAAGAAGGCGGGAAAACGGCATGGCCAGGAGAGCCAGGCAGATATTTAACGCGAGATGCGCGTCCACGGGAAGTTTGGACGCTGGGACCGGCAACATCGAAAGCCAGCTGGCCAAAATATCGGCCACTGGCAGGATCAGCAGGCAGCCGATTGCCCGGACAATCAGATTGCCTAGTGTGACCCGCTTGGCCGCCGCCGATGCTGATAACGACGCGATCACCGGAGGTATTGCGCCACCGAAATTGGCTCCAAGAACCAGCGCTACGACAAGCCCGCCAGAGAGGATTCCGGTGGAGGTCAACGACAAAATCAGAACGACCGCAGCCAAGCTTGAAGATGAAGCGAATGCGATGGCCGCGGAAAAGATCATCGCGACCGGCCAGGCGTTTTCAAGCAGGCCGATAAACGCTGCGAGCGCCGGCGAATGGCGAAGCGGCTCGGTCGCGTTGCTGAGTAGGTGTAGTGACAGCAGCATCAGCGCGATACCGAGCAACGCTGTTCCGGCGCCCTGCCTGGAGGTCGAACCGCCTCGATAGAGAATGATGCCGACGAAGAGTAGGGCAGGGGACACCCATTCGATGCCCGTTGCGACGATCCAGGCGGTGACCGCCGTTCCGACATTGGCGCCGAGGAGGACGACCTGCGCCATGCGAGGCTTGATAAGCTCTCGTTCCACAAACGAGGAGACCATCAGCGCCGTCGCTGTAGAACTCTGAAGCGCGACTGTGGCGACGAACCCTGATAGAAACGACCGGGCGCTGCTTTTCGTGCCGGAGGCGAGGCCCGTTCGCAATCTGGCCCCAAGCGCACGGGAGGCTCCGTCCTTCACCTGGGCCAGGCCGAACAGCAGCAACGCGACGGCGCCGCAGAGATTTATGAGAACGATTGTCGATTCCAAGTCGCGCCTCTCGCTAATTCTGTTGGAAGTAAGCCTTGATCAGCCAAGCGGCTGCTCGCAACAGAGATCGGCCAGACGGGTGCCGTCTTGATTTGTCTCGAGAGGGAAGCGGTTCTCGTCGCAGACCTTGTCCAGCTTGCGGTTGATGAGGGTGCCGGTGGGCGAGCAGGGAGGAGAGCTGCCCACCGGCATCTTGCCCGCGCCGTATCGCAGGCAAGATGAATTCCAACTGGTTTCGTATTGTTGTCGTGCGGAGTAGCGCTGATCCGCGCCGGTTTTGTTGACGGCAGTTCGACATGAATGAGTCATCACTCCTCCTAGAAGCTTACGATCTTGGTGCGGTGCGAAAGTGAGCGATTTCGATCACATTAACAAAGGCTTCTGCTTACCTACCCGAAGCTTCTTGATCCCCAACAATGCGTAATCACTTGTAATGTATTGGTGCGTTGCAACAAAACTGTCACCAAACTTTCATTTGACGAAGAACGATTACGCTCATAGTGTGAGCGATATAGACCATTTCTTGTTGGAAGGGAAGCATTGGTGTTCAACTCAACTCAGGACCGCCAGGCGAAAATCGTTGAGCTTTTGCGCGATGAGCAGTTTTTGGCTATCGGCAGATTGACGGAGCACTTCCAGATTTCGGTGGCCACCGCGAGGCGCGACTTGAGCGAACTCCACGAGGCCGGACTCTTGCGTCGAACTCACGGCGGTGCGGTCAGCGTCACGCAGGTTACACAGGACAAGCCGAACGCTGCCCGCGCCGTCTGGAATCGGGCGGAGAAGGCGGCCATAGCCGGAGTCGTTGCCGGTATGATCGTCGAGGGTGACACGGTTCTTCTGGACGCCGGTACAACTGCGCTGGAAGTTGCCAAGAAGCTCGCTGACCGCAGAAACCTCACCTTCATCTCGAATGGTCTCGACATTGTCGAGGAATTGACGAGAGGGGAGGGCAAAAGCATTTATTCGGTCGGGGGCGAGTATACCGAAACGAACCGCTCCTTCCGCGGCCCTTTGGCGGAGCAATTTATCCGCCAGTTCAATGTCGACAAACTCATTCTCAACGCGGCGTCGATCGATGTTGATCGCGGATTGATCTGTACGTCGTCGCCCGTGAACGCGAGTGTCGCTCGCGCCATGATCGAAGTTTCGAGCCGCGTGATCGTCGTCGCGGATCATTCGAAATTCACAAAATCGAGCCTCTCGGTGACGGCCAGGATCGAGGATGTCGGTGTGATCGTCACCGACTCTGGAACCCGAACCATCATTGAGACAATACCGGAAAAGCTGCGGAAGAAGTTCGTTGTTGCGAACTAGGTTCGACGGCCGCGCGCGAATTAAAGCCTCATTCAACAGAGCTGGGAGGAAAACCACATGCTTAAGACCAATCGCAGGAATTTTATGATGGGCACCGCGGCGATAGCGGTCGCTTCAACTGCCGGTGCGAAGTTCACCTTCGCGCAAGAACGCCGGGCGCTTCGCCTGGGTGTGAACGGATTGCCGAACTCGCTGGAGCCGGTCAATGCAATCAGCAATGTCGGCCCGCGTATCGTCAACCAGATATTCGACACGCTGATAGGGCGCGATTTTTTCGCGAAGGGAGCTCCCGGCAATGCCATCGACCTCGTTCCGGCACTTGCCGAGAGCTGGGAGCGCATCGATGAGAAATCGGTTCGCTTCAAGCTGCGGCAGAAGGTCATGTTCCACGATGGTGTTGAACTGACCGCGGACGATGTCGCATACACCTTTTCTTCCGAACGCCTTTGGGGTCCCGAAGCGATCAAGAAAATCCCGCTTGGGAAATCCTATTCGCTCGATTTCGATGAGCCCGTGGTCGAGGACAAATACACAGTCACACTTCGCACAAAGACCCCGAGCTATCTCATCGAGACCTTCGTCGCATCCTGGATGAGCCGCATTGTTCCCAAAGAATACTACAAGAAACTGGGAGCAGTAGATTTCGGTAACAAGCCCGTTGGAACAGGCCCGTACAAGTTCGTGGAATTTGTTGCCGGCGACCGTGTGGTGCTGGAAGCCAACGACGCCTACTGGGGTCCAAAGCCGACTGCATCGAAGATCACCTACCAGATCGTCGCAGAGCCAGCCACACGCGTCGCGGGTCTGATCAGCGGTGAATACGATATCATCACTACCCTGACGCCGGACGACATTCAGCTGATAAATAGCTATCCGGACCTCGAAACGCGCGGGACGCTCATCGAAAACTTCCACATGTTCACCTTCAATATGAACCAAGAAGTTTTCAAGGATAAGAAGCTTCGGCGCGCTCTTGCTCTGGCTGTCAACCGGCCAATCATGGTTGAAGCGCTCTGGAAGAAACAAGCATCTATCCCGGCCGGCTTCAATTTCCCGAACTATGGGGAAACCTTCGATCCAAAGCGTAAGGCCATGGAATATAATGTCGAGGAGGCCAAGCGTCTCGTCAAGGAGAGCGGCTACGATGGAACGCCGATCACCTATCACACGATGGGCAACTATTATGCCAACGCCATGCCTGCGTTGATGATGATGATCGAAATGTGGAAGCAGATCGGTGTGAACGTGGTCATGAAAACCTACGCACCGGGTAGCTTCCCCCCGGACAACCAGACCTGGATCAGAAACTGGTCCAACGGCCAATGGATGACCGATGCCTACGCCACGATCGTCCCCGAATTCGGGCCGAATGGTCAGGTTCAAAAGCGTTGGGGTTGGAAGGCGCCGGCCGAGTTCAACGAATTATGTCAGAAGGTCACGGTTCTGCCGAATGGCAAGGAGCGCTTCGACGCCTACAATCGCATGCGGGACATTTTCGAAGAGGAGGCGCCAGCCGTCATTCTCTATCAGCCGTATGACGTTTATGCCGCGCGCAAGGATGTCCACTGGAAGCCCGTGAGCTTCGAGATGATGGAATTCCGCAACAATCTCAGCTTCGGCTGAACTCGTTAATCGAGAAGGCGGCGCGCGCGAGGTGTGCGCGTCGCCCTGGAGGAGCCTAAGTTGTCAAATCTACTAACAGTTCGCGACCTGGTCGTTCAGGTGCCGGCGCGCGATATCACAATCATCAACGGTGTCAGTTTTTCACTGGATGCAGGGCAGACGCTTGGACTCGTCGGGGAGTCGGGCTGCGGAAAGAGCATGACATGTTACGCAATAGCCAAGGCATTGCCGCGAGGGATTTCGCAGACGGGCGGAACTATTGAGCTGGACAGTGGACCAAAGGCTGATGGCAAGCCGGCTATTGCCATGATCTATCAGGACCCGACCAGCAGCCTCAATCCGGTTCATTCGATCGGTTATTATCTCGAGAGCAGCCTTTATCGCCATCAGGGTCTGGAGGGCAACGATGCACGGCTCGAGGCCATGCGTCTTCTCGAACGTGTCGGTATCGACCGCGCCAAAAGTCGGCTGCGATCCTATCCTCATGAGTTCTCGGGCGGTATGAACCAGCGCGTCATGATTGCCCACGCGCTCGCTGCGAAGCCTAAGCTGATGATCGCCGACGAGCCCACGACAGCGCTCGATGTCACGACGCAGGCGCAGATCCTTCATCTTCTGGAGGAACTCAGATCTGAAACAGGCATGGCGCTTTTGATCGTGTCGCACGATCTTGGCGTGATCGCCCGCCTCGCGGATCGTGCGGCGGTCATGTATTGCGGAAAGATCGTCGAAACGGCGCCGGTTGCGGAATTGTTGGAGCGTGCAGCGCATCCTTACGCTCGCGCCCTGATCGGCTGCATGCCAACGATCGATGCGGACGACCTGGAGCCGCCAGTACCAATCCCGGGTTCTGTTCCTCTTCTCGATAACCTGCCTGCCGGATGTTATTATCACCCACGCTGTCCCCGCGCGAGCGAACAATGTTCCGTGAGCTTTCCCGGGCCTGTCAACGTCGGCGCGTTCCACGACGCGGCCTGTTACCATCCGGTGAGCCCATGAGTGCGCCTCTTCTTCAGGCCCGCGGGGTCACCAAGGTCTTTCGCCTGAAATCCGGGCTTTTCGTAAAGCCATCGGTACATGTGGCGGTTAATTCAATTGATCTCGAACTTGCGCCGCGTGAGCGGGTAGGTGTCGTCGGTGAATCTGGGAGCGGGAAATCGACACTCGGTAGACTTCTGCTCGGCTTGACCTCCACCACCGAGGGAGAGGTCTTGTTCGAAGGACTCGCGCACACAGATCGTAGCGCGCGAGACTGGTCGACGTTCCGAAAGGAGACCTCCCTGGTACAGCAAAACCCGCTGTCCGCCCTTAATCCACAAATGACGATCGGCGAGCAAATCGCTGAAGCCGTCTGGGTTCACCGGGTTGCCAACCGCGCGGGCGCGCGTGATCGGGCGGCAACCATGCTGGACCGGGTCGGCCTCTCGAGCGCGATGATGAACCGCTATCCACATCAGATGTCGGGAGGGCAGCGACAAAGAGTTGTTATTGCCCGAGCTTTGATCCTCGACCCCAAATTGGTCGTATTCGATGAGGCGGTATCTGCGCTCGACGTCTCTGTGCAAGCCCAGGTCGTTGCGTTGCTTCGGCAGCTCTGGCAGGAGCTTGATCTGGCGTATGTGTTCATCACCCACGACCTGCGCATCGTTCGCCATCTCGTTGATCGTATTGTCGTGATGTATCTTGGCCGCGTCGTCGAAACCGGCGATATCAAATCTGTCTATGCGTGGCCACGCCATCCCTATACCCGCGCATTGCTTGCCTCCGTCCCCACTATGGACCCGACGGTCCGCAATATTGAACCACCGATCAAGGGGGAACTCGACGCTGGCAAGGTAATGACTGGCTGTGCCTTCCGGTCACGCTGTCCTTTTGCAATCGAAAGATGTGCGAAAGAAACGCCGCTGCTTCGGCCTGCGGGTGGGCAACTGGCAGCGTGCCATAGAGCGGAAGAGTTTCCGAGATCTATAGTCGCGCAGACTGATCCGGCGCAGATGATGGAGGTGGCGCGATGATTAGTTTCATCCTTGCACGCCTCGTTCGAGCGATCATTGTCATGATGCTGACCGTGACGTTTGTCTTCATCATTCTCAGGTTGGGTGGAGATCCAGCTCGGGCCATGTTGGGCGAGAACGCGACGCCAGAGGCGCTGGCAGCATTCCGAACAGCATGGGGCCTGGACAGATCCATTCCTGAACAGTTCCTGATCTATCTCGCCAGCGCGCTCAGAGGCGACTTCGGGGTATCGGCAGCCGACGGTCGTGAGGTATTCACCGTCATCGCCGAACGTATACCCAAGACATTGACGCTGACGATTTCAGCATTCGTGCTAAGCATACTCGTCGGTATCCCCGCGGGAATCATCGCAGCAGTCCGCCGCGACAGTGCCGCCGACAAATCCGTCATGGCAGGCGCTGTTCTCGGCTATAGCGTACCAAATTTCTTGCTCGGACTGACGCTCATCTTCGTGTTTGCCGTCTGGTTTCGTGTGCTGCCGAGCTCGGGAAGTTCCACCTGGCAGCATGCGATCCTGCCCGTTGCGACATTCGGTCTTGTCAATGCGGCTGCGATTGCGCGCTTTGCACGTTCCGCGCTGATCGAAGTTCTGGAACAGCCCTATATCGCAGCGGCTCGCGCCGATGGTATTCCCAAGTGGGAAGTGGTTATCCGCCACGCGCTCCCGAACGCGGCGATCCCGATGGTGACCATGCTGGGTTTCGTTGCAGCTGGCTTGCTGGGGGGGTCGGCTATCGTAGAGACCGTATTCGCCTGGCCCGGGCTTGGTAGCGGTTTTGTTCGAGCAATCACGCTCAGCGATCTCAATGTCGTTCAGGCAATGATCCTTCTCTTCACGGCGTTCATGGTCACGATCAACTTGATCGTCGATGTTCTCTATGCGGTGCTGAACCCGAAAATCAGGCTTCAAAAAAATGGCTAGTACGACACTCTCATTACCAAAGCGGCAATTCCTGAAATCTGCCCGCCGCATTCCGATCAGTATCTGGCTATGCCTGATCTGGATTGCGGTTGTCGTCTTCGTGGGCATGACGGCGCAATGGTTGGCACCGTTCGACTATCTGCAGCAGTCACCTCTGGCGCGATTTGCGCCGACGGGTGCGCCGGGACATTTGCTGGGAACTGATTATCTCGGTCGTGACGTGCTCAGCAACATTCTGGTCGCTACCCAGACGTCTTTGATGATCGCTCTTGTCGGTTCTCTCATCTGCGCGTTCATCGGTACGACCCTCGGATTTCTTGCGGCACATTTCGGTGGCTGGGTCGACAATCTCATTATGGGCTTCGCAGACGCGAAGGCTTCCGTGCCCTTTATAATCTTCGCGCTTGGTGTCCTGGCGTTTCTCGGGTCAAGCCCGCTGATACTTCTTATGCTCGTTGGTGTCGCATCATTCGAGCGTTATGCGCGGCTGACGCGTGGCCTCGTCTTGAGTGCGAACCAGGAGGGATATGCGGAGGCGGCGCGCATCGTCGGCGTACCATCGCTTCGGATCTATGTGCGCCACGTCCTTCCAAACATTGCTGGACCGCTCATCGTTCAAATCACCCTGAATTTCCCGGATATCATCCTGCTCGAAAGCGGATTGAGCTTCCTTGGGCTTGGGATCCAACCGCCGGAAACGAGCCTTGGGCTGATGGTCGCAGACGGCAGAAACTATATCGCGATTGCCTGGTGGCTCATCGCGTTGCCCGGCGTTGTTATTGTTCTCACCACCCTGTCCATCAGCCTGCTCGGCGACTACTTGCGCGATCGCTTCGACGCGCGCCTGCGATAAACGAAAGGAATGAAAATGAACCCTCTCAGAATGACACCGGAGACGATCCGCCTGGGCGGCCATCGCGGCCACAGCGCCGGCGCCCCCGAAAACACGCTCGCGGCGTTTCGGAAGGCGTTTGAATTCGGCGGACGTAACGTCACATGCGAAACCGATCTCGGAATTACCCGCGATGGAGAACTTGTGCTTATTCACGACAAGACCGTCGACCGCACAACAGACGGTCACGGCATCGTTCACGACATGACCTATTCGGAGTTGTCGAAACTCGACGCAGGGAGTTGGTTCAGTTCGGAGTTTGTCGGAGAGCGTGTGCCGCTACTTAAGGACGCGCTTCAGTTCGCCCGTGAGCTTGGCATTATCTATCAGCTTGAACTGAAGATCTACGACGCGAACGACGTCTTCTTCCCAAAGTTGAGGACGCTCATCGATGAATTGGGCTGTGCGGATCTCCTCCAGTTCTCTTCCTTCGACTACGTTCAGCTGAAGGCCGTCAAGGAAGCAATTCCCGAGGTACCGACCGTTGGCCTGATGCATTCGCGCCTCATCGATCCAGCCGCCCTTGCCCGTCAGGCCAATCTCGATGCCATGAACATCGAGATCTACCATTTCGCCAGCGGTGAAGCCCGCCAACTCCACAACGAGGGATTTGCCGCTTTTTGCTACCTACCGACGGGGTACCATGAAAAACTCGCGCAGTACGGCGTGGACGTGGAAACGCAGGTCGTTCAGTGGGTTCGTGAAGGTCAGTTGGATCAGTTGCTCGGCGACGACGTCGCACAGGTCGCCAGGCTCAAGGACCGTGCAAATGGCTGATCGGGACACATCGACATCTCACGCAGGAGAAACAGCTTCGATTGTGGAAGAGATCGCGCGCAAGGCAGGCGACCTTGCCCTCGCTCATTTCCGCTCCCTATCGAGCCTGTCGGTCGAGACCAAGGGACATCTCGATCTTGTGACGAAGGCGGACAAGGAGGTCGAAACATTTCTTATCGCGCAGTTGCGGGAGGCGTTTCCCGCAGACGGCGTATTTGGAGAAGAAGGGGGCGAAATCAAAGGGCGTTCAGGTCGTATCTGGGTGATCGATCCGATTGATGGGACATTCAATTTCGTCCGCGGCGGTCAGAACTGGGCAATTTCCATCGGTCTCTATGAAAACAAGCGTCCTACATTCGGGGTTATCTTCGCTCCAGTCCGAAACCTGATGTTTGTTGGAGGGAAAACGGTGGAGACGAAGCTCAACGGCATGGCGGTCAAGCCACTTCCGCCGCTCGATATGTCGCGTGCATCGACCGGGTTCAGCTACCATCCTTCGGCTTCGACAGCGGACAGGCTCGAAGTCATCCGTTATATCTCGGATGATCTCAATATCAGCTTCCGTTTCTGCGGCGCTGCGACACTCTCGATGGTCGAGGTGGCCATGGGCGAGACAGATGGCTACGTTTCATTGGGAGACTCGACGTGGGACGTTATGGCAGCGTTGCCTATTTTGAGCAATCTGGGTGTTGCGGATACGATCGACTGGGACAGGACCGACTTGTCGGCCAAACTCCGGTTTGCTTGTGGAAGCCACGACTTCCTGGAGAAGGTGAAGCCGTTGCTCGATAAAGTGGCGCTGGCCGCATAATGCGGCGCGCCTCTGACAATAACGGTCACAGATCGCCATTGGTCGACGCGGACCAATGCGGCGCGATTTGCGTACGCTCGACAAGCCTTATTAACAGCGAGATGGAAGCGCTTCTGATCACCAGCCGCGAAACTGGCCGCTGGGTAATCCCCAAGGGCTGGTCGGAGGGCAGGAAAAAGCTTCATCGAGTCGCACGGGAGGAAGCTTGGGAAGAAGCCGGCGTGCGGGGAAGAGTCTGCAAAAACCCGTATGGTCACTACCGCTATGACAAGAAGGTATCACATGACGAATTCATCCCTTGTCTGGTTCAGGTTCACCTGCTGACCGTATCGACCCTGAAGGATGATTTCCCCGAGAAAGGACAACGCCAGATCAGGTGGTTTTCTCCGGAGGAAGCTTCTGGATTGGTTATCGAGCCGGAGCTCAAACAACTGCTTTTAAAGCTGCGACAGCAGTGACCCACACAATTGAGGACGACATGGACATCGAACTTCTCAAGAAAACACCCGACCTAAGAGCCATAGCAGATATCCGGCTGGCGACCCTCGAGGACGGTCCGGCGCGTGGCCAACGGCTGTTGATCGCTCGAAATGCAACAGGAATTGCGTTCGAAGTGGCGTTGGATCGCGGCTTCGATATTTCCAGCCTTTCGTTCAGGGGGACCAATATTGGTTGGAACTCGCCGACTCAGATGCGTTTTCCAATGGTTGATCCAGGCTCCGAAGGCGGCTGGGCTTTCATGCGCAACTTCGATGGCTTCCTTGTGACATGCGGGCTCGACCACATCAGCCGTCCTCTGGAAGTTGATATTGCCCACTATAATCATCCGCACCTGAAGACGAAAAGCATGCCTCAGCATGGCAGAATCTCGACCGAAAAAGCAAGATTGGTCGGATATGACGTCGACCCAGAATCCGGTGAGATCTTCTGTGAGGGGATCGTCAGGCAGGCAAGTGTCTTCGGCGAAAACCTGGAGCTGAGACGGAGGATCACTTTACCAGTCTTTGGTCAGGCGCTGCGGATTGACGACACAGTGACAAACCGGGGGTTTCGCCCGTCTGGACATGCAATAATCTATCACCTGAACTACGGCTATCCGTTTCTGGATCAGAACCTCGAGATCACGGGTCTTCCTGAGCTCCTTGCGGCAAAATTGGTCGTGGATCCACCTCGGCCAAGTGACGATTACGGCGAATACGTCGACTCGGTCGATAGCCTAGAGATTCCGGAAGCGGATCCGATCGTTGTCAGCAACCGTGAACTCGACATATCCGTCGGCCTGACGTTCACTCGCGACCAACTGAACAAGCTTGCTATCTGGAGAGCTTATCAGTCCGGAGTGTTTGCGCTCGGCATCGAACCCCGCACCGACCTGGCACAGGACAGACCTTTGCTTCTGCCTGGCGAAAGCTGCAAGAACTCGTTGCAAGTTGAACTGACCGATTGCTGTTGTTCCAACTAAAGGAGCTGGTAGGGCCTCAAACGGGGGACAGGAAATGAAACGCGTCTTGATCGTCGGTTGCCCAGGTGCTGGAAAATCCACGCTTGCGAAGCAGCTCGCCAAGATCACCGATCTTCCTCTCGTACATCTTGATCGACATTACTGGCTGCCGGGTTGGCAGCGGCCGGATCGCGCAGCATGGGAAAGGACGATCGCGAGCTTACTCTCGCAATCGGCGTGGATTATGGACGGAAACTACAGCGGTACACTTGAGCATCGGTTGGCAGCGGCCGACACGCTTATCCACCTCAACTATCCGACTTGGCTTTGCGTCTGGCGGGTAATCCGGAGAACAGCCGTCGGGTTGGGTCGCAATCGCGATGATGAACTTATACCAGGGTGCCCTGAACGCTTCGATTGGTCTTTCCTACGCTTTGTTATCAAATATCGAAAAGAACAACGAGAGCAAGATCTGGTGCTGATGGGAAGGTTTCCCGGCCGCGTGTTTCGCTTCACGTCGCCGTCTCGCCTTTCGGCATTCATTGCTGCAATTGAGCCGGTGGCCGATAGGAGATCGCGTGAGGTCACAGGTGCTCCGGCGGGCGACCGTTTTAGGTCTGATAGCGTCGTCTGACATCGATCGATGATCCCACTGTCGGTTTCAGATGGTCTGCAACTTTGGAGTGGTGCCGCGTGCTTGAAGCTATGCGTCCGACAAACGTAACGTCGGATCGAGCTTATCGCGCAGCCCCGCGTTACGCCATGCCTGCGCCTCTCGGCTTCTTGCCGAAGGTCTGTCGATAAAGGAGATCGGGGACCACTTGGGACACCGCAGCGCGGCGACAACCAGTATCTACGCCAAGGTGAACTTGGCAGCCCTTCGCGAGGTTGGTGCATTCGACCTGGGGGCGCTGCAATGATGCTCACCGATGTCGTCGACGCTTATCGGCGAGCTTCGGCCGCCACGACTGCACGATATTCGTCACACGGCGGCCGTGCACCGGGTGATTGCCTGGTATCGCTCCGGTCAAGACGTGCAACGGTTGCTCCCGCAACTCGCAACCTACCTTGGCCACATCGATATACGTTCAACGCAGCGCTATTTGCACATGACGCCGGATCTCCTCGATGCAGCCAGCCAGCGCTTTGCGCAGTGTGCAATGGGGGCCGACCATGAAGGATGAGAGCCTCCTTGGTCCCTGGATCCGTCGTTTCCTGTTGGAGCATTTGGTCGCCGAACGCAATCTTTCTCGCAACACCCAAGCCAGCTACCGCGACACGCTGACGCCGGCAATCGTCCGCAAATTCCTGGACCATCTGGAACTTGATCGCCGATGCAGCGAAGTAACCCGTAACCAACGGCTTGCGACCATTCATTCACTGGCACGCTTCATCGGCATGCGTTCGCCGGTCCACCTGGCCTGGTGTTCCGAGATAAGGGCAATCCCATTCAAGAAGACGGCAAAGGCCGCGATCGGCTATCTCGAAAAGGCCGAGATGGATGCGCTCCTCGATCAACCCGACAGGCGTACAAATCTTGGGGTGCGCGACCATGCTCTGCTTTTATTCTTGTACAACAGTGGCGCGTGCGCCGATGAGGCAGCAAAATTGACGATCGGCAATCTTCAGCTGGGCGCGTCTCCGTCAGTGCGCCTTCGTGGCAAGGGAAACAAGATCCGGATCTGCCCATTGTGGCCGGCGACGGCGATATCGCTGGCTCGCCTCGTGACCGATCGGGATAGGAGCGATGCAGTCTTTCTGGGGCGAATGAAGGAACCTTTGACACGGTTCGGAATACACCGCGTCGTGACGCAATATGCCGCTACGGCGAGCAAAACCGTGCCGACTCTGGCCACGAAGCGCGTCAGCCCCCATACCATTCGGCACACGACAGCCGTCCACCTCCTGCGTGCGGGCGTTGATATCAACACGATCCGCGCGTGGCTGGGCCATGTGTCGTTGGACACCACACACATCTACGCCGAGGTAGATCTGGAAATGAAGGCCAAGGCGTTGGCCAAGGTGGATATCAGCGGCTTGACAGAGCCCCCACGGCCACGATCCCTGCCGTCCTTGATGGCATTCCTGAAAGGGTTGTAGGCAACTACAATCGCCGTTCTTCTTATGTGGCGGCTTGGGCCAAGGAAATCACCGAGATCCTTGGCTCATCGCCTGCAGCCGCAACATAAATTTGGCCGCAACATAACGGCTATATCCATACCCATCCGGATGGGCGCTGCGGTATTCCTCCCAAAGAATCAGCAGCGTCACGCCTGGCTTCTTCAGCTCGATTGAAAGCGGTCCCCAGTCGGGCTCTTGGCGCAGTCGCTGGCCCTGCTTGACGCCGGGGTGAACGAAGAGCTTGGCCTCGAGAACATCGTCTGTCAGGCCGCTGGCGAGGGGCCAACTTAGCCCTGCCATCGCAGCCCGCTTCAAGTTGTCCTGCACGGTGCTGCGAGCAATGCCAAGCATTACAGCGATCTCGCGGCTACTCGTTCCGCTACCCGCAAGCAGCAGCATTTGTCGTATGTGTCGCATGGTCAGCTTTCTTTTTGCAGGCATTAAATTCCCCTCGTGGATATCGAGGGGACACATGCCAGTGTTGCTGACCCAGGGGAACTTGAGTGCCGGAAACTGACCGGTTATTGATAGGAATGGTGGCCGGCTTCAGATCGGAACGGTGGCCGGTCAATGATTGGAATGGCGGCCGGGTTCAGAGTGGAATTCGCACATCTAACTTTTGTGCTTAAAATGGACAATGCATTTGCGGCAAACTTAGGCGCAATCCCTACAGCTTTCCACCAAGTCCGCGACGGACAAAGTTGGTCGACGGTAGCCTGCGGCCTGTGCGACGAGCGCCTCAAGCACCAAAGCCGGAAATATAATTTCGACCATATTACAGATGAAACGAGATTCAAATTTGTCGACATATCTTTTGTTGCTACGTTAAACCGAAGGCTTATTATTGAAGCTAAGGATTTGAATTCCCATACGGTTTACGTCGATTCTGGTATCGACTTTCGATGAAAGTATGTAAAAATGATCACGAGCAGCATTTCTGGGACCGACCAGCAGTTTCAAAACGCCACGCAGCCAAAAGAGCTCGATCCTGATGCTGTTCCTGTAAGCAGGCTTGATTCTGAAGGCCATGAAATTTTTGCTGAATGGCGACCTAAGCGCCCGTTCCTTCGGAGGGAGGACGGCGTCTTTTTGGTTCTCCGCGCGGATGATATCTTTCTGCTGGGCACCGATCCTCGTACGAGGCAAATAGAAACAGAACTCATGTTAAATCGAGGCGTAACCGGCGGCGCCGTTTTCGACTTAATCCGCTACAGCATGCTCTTTTCAAACGGCGAGGTTCATGTGAAACGGCGCTCAGCCTTTGCGAAGACCTTTGCATTCCGGATGATCGACGCGCTACGCCCGGAGATCACGAAGTTAACGGAGCAGTTGTGGGACGATGTACAGAGAGTTGACGATTTTGACTTTGCTGAAATGTATGCGTCGAAATTGCCTGCGCTAACGATTGCCAGTGTACTTGGTTTGCCATTTGGGGATGCACCTTTCTTCACGCGACTTGTCTACAAAGTTTCGCGCTGCTTGAGTCCTTCGTGGGGAGAAGACGATTTTCCGGAGATTGAGGCTTCTGCCGTCGAGCTCCAGGATTATGTCCGGGCAGTGGTAGCGGATCGCAGCCGACGTATAAGCGATGACTTCCTCTCTTGCTACTTGAAAGCGGTGCGGGAAGAAGGAACGCTTTCACCCATCGAGGAGATCATGCAATTGGTGTTTCTCATACTCGCCGGAAGCGATGCAACTCGTAACGCGATGGTGATGCTGCCGACTCTTTTGCTGCAAAATCCTGTTGTCTGGTCCTCTCTATGCCACGATCAATCCGGCGTCGCGGCCGCAGTGGAGGAAGGGCTCCGCTTCGAGCCATCAGTTGGGTCTTTCCCGCGGTTGGCGCTCGAAGATATTGATCTGGATGGGTACGTATTGCCAAAGGGAAGTTTCCTAGCCCTAAGCATCATGTCCGGCCTGCGGGACGAGAGACACTACGAGCATCCTCAGCTTTTTGACATAAAACGCAAACAAATGCGCAGGCACCTCGGATTTGGCGCGGGTGTGCATCGGTGCCTCGGCGAAGCTCTGGCGCGGATTGAATTGCAAGAAGGACTTGGAACACTTCTGCGCCGCGCGCCGAGCCTTAGGGTGACAGGCGACTGGCCACGGATGATAGGTCACGGGGGTGCACGGCGCGCCACGGGGATGACAGTCAATCTGGGCGTCGATCGGTGAGGTCACCGTTCCATTCTGTTGACGGAGATGACGTTGCGTATCACAGCCAGGGTTAAATGAACCGGGAGAACTCCCAATGCAATTGGCACCAGTGGATCGCGTAACCACAATCGACGACCTTACACTTGATCCCTATCCGATTTATCGCCGAATGCGCGCGCAGACCCCGGTGGTGCGGGTCGCCTCAGTGATGCGAACGTTTCTGACCAAGGCCTCCGACACGAAGATGGTGAAGGATCAGCCCAGGCGCTTCAGTTCGGATGACCCAAACACGCCAATGAAGCCGGCCTTCCAGGCCCATACTCTAATGCGCAAGGACGGCGCGGAACACGCCCGCGAAAGAATGGCCATGGTTAAGGCCTTTGCTCCCAAAACGACCGCGGAGCATTGGGCGGCGATCTATCGGGACATCGTAAACGAGTATCTTGATCGCCTTTCCCGCGGCAGCACAGTAGATCTGTTCGCGGAGATCTGTGGCCCGGTGGCTGCCCGTATCCTGGCTCATATCCTTGGAATTAGCGAAGCATCCGACGCAGAAATGATACGTTGGTCGCAGCGGCTAATTGAAGGGGCGGGCAACTTCGGATGGCGGCCTGAGCCTTTCGAGCGGTCAAACGAAGCCAATGCGGAGATGAACCGGCTCTTCGACAACTTGGTCGAAAAGCACCGGGCGGAACCGAACCCCTCGGCTTTCGCGATCATGGTGAACGCATCTGATCCCATACCCATGAGTCAGATTTACGCCAACATCAAGATCGCCATCGGCGGAGGCATCAACGAGCCTCGCGACGCTCTCGGCACGATCGTCTATGGATTGCTGACCAATCCGGAGCAGTTCGAGGAGGTTAAGAGGCAGCAGTGCTGGGAGCAGGTCTTCGAGGAGGGCGTGCGCTGGGTTGCTCCGATCCAGGCGAGTTCGCGCCTCGTCCTGGAGGACACGGAAATTCGCGGTTTTCTTGTCCCGAAGGGCGATACCGTGATGACCATCCAAGCCTCTGCCAATCGTGACGAAGATGTCTTTGACGACGGAGAGCGCTTCAATGTCTTCCGCCAGAATAATGCGCACCAGTCCTTCGGCTCGGGGCCGCATCACTGTGCCGGTGCGCCAATCTCGCGTCAAACCGTCGGGGCGATCATGTTGCCTATGCTGTTTGAACGTTTTCCGAACATGACGCTGACTAACCCGGACGCGGTGCAATGGCGCGGCTTCGGCTTCCGCGGACCGATTAGTCTACCGGTTACGCTTATATAATCGTAACCGCTGTCGCTTGGCATTAAGCCGTAGGAATGCGACCGTTTCAAAGAATCGAAATGTAAAGATTATCTTTATAATCAGTCAGCCTGAAGCATGCGCGTTAGGAGAAGCAATCATGCTATAGTCTGATTAATATCACACTATAAGATTGACCATAAGCTATTTTCCTATGTCATTCTGCCTGTGGCAATCGGCATCGCTGGGCGCTTAAACGTGAGGGTGACCATCTACGGCGCTAAGATACTACTCATCCCTCGGTTTCGGAAAATTACTACCTCAACATCTTGCATTTGTACCAGGTCAATTGAATCACAGGGTGTTAATTGCAAAAGTAATACAATAAAAATTGAGGCTCTCTCTTGATCACAGTAGGCTCCGACCGATTGAGAGAAAGAAGGTGCATGCACGATGGAGCCCAGCCAACGAAGCTTAGATGATGAATCCAAAGCTTCCCGTACGGAAGTCCATTCTACATCGACAAATAGGGATATGCCTCCCGAGCTTTTGGCTAAGGTGGCAACTTATATTCCTACCCAGGACCCGGTAGAAACGGCACGAAATCTTGGAAGCCTGGAACGTACAGGGCGTGCAGGTCGTGAAGCCGTTACAAGTGATCCCGTCGGAAAATATCACGCACGAATGAAACGAATTGGCGCCTCCGCCAAAACCGTGTTCGATACGGTCATTCCCGGAAATCAATTACCTGAGTGGGAGACGAACCGACCCTCTCCGACGGCCAGAACGCGAGCCGTTGGCCCAATTCTTAAGTTCCAGTCTGAAGCGGGAAAATCGAGATTTGTCACCAATATCCTCAATTTGCCCGAATCTGCTCAGTGCGACGCAATTCTTAGTGTCATAAAACACTTGGATGAACTTGGTGAAGCAAACAAGACGCGACTTATCGAACGCTCTATCGAAATTTTGCGGCTAGACCCCCCTTTGACCTGGAATATGGGCCAGAAATGCCCTGCGGCCGACGTGCTAATCCAAGGCGAAAAGTACCTAAATGCGGATCAACTGGCTCGCATACAACAAGAGAGGAGCAGCCGTCCGCGACTGTCTCCCCTGTTTGGCCGAGCCATAGCCGATTTCGAGGTTCAAAAAACCATGGACGCAAATCCTAGACGATATAGGGACGCGGCGGAGCCTGAGGTCAGAGCTGTAGACACAGTAATTGAGACAATTGAGAGATATAGTGCGTCGTTAGCGAGAGGCGGTCCAAATGCAGTGGGACTCCTAACGACGAACGAAAGCTTTGAGAAAAATATCAATGAGGTCTACAACCGTACGCGAGCCGAGCTAGACGCTTCTTCACGTGACAGAAGTCGCTCTGGACTATCGCGATAATTTCCTGGATCCACCGCGCTGTTGTAAGTTGACACATCGCATCGTCTTGCCGCTGACGGGAATTTTGGGGACGTCTTTAGTTGAACCGCCCCATGACGCGAATGCAGTTTGATCCCCTATCACTTCCCTAGCAAATTCTTAAGGGACATCAGGTCTCGAGTGTGCGGCCTCATTTGTTTCAAATGAAGCTTTCGCCGGCGTTCCTGAAATCCTTCTGAAACCGTCCGAGCCTACGTTCGTCTGCAGGGCCGTGTCAACCGGACGTGATAGGGATGGTAGACGCAGCGGTTTTTCCGGTTTCACGCTGCGGCCTAAAACGCCTAGGTTAGAAAGCCTTACCTATCCGGCCCCACCCCTCTGGTTGCGGTTTGGTGCAACACGGTGATGCAGCGTCGACTGCACTGAACTAAAAAATGCAAAGGGGTATCAATTGAGCCGATCTTCCCTGAGTGCAGCCTTTGGAAAAGAGGACCGTTTCGGAGCCCTGTCCATGCGCGGAAATAAACAGCCGAATACGGGGCCTGAAAATTCTCACAGTGGCGATAGTGCAACGGCGCGGCCCGCACTCCGGAATTGCGTTTTGCTGTCCGTGAACTGCAATGTCTCGAAGCACCGGAGCGCGTGCGAATGAGCGCGTGGATCGCCTCATGGCGCTCGGAGCTTCACGGGAAATCCGCCGCCCTCAACACTTCATACCAAACAGAAACATGGAGATGCCGAAAACGCCATCCTAGTGGAATCATCGTCCCCGCTGAGAAATTGCTTCTCATCAAGCGGACGGGGCGACTGCAAGGCAGGGCTTGCTAAGGCGACTGACTCCTCATCTCAAAGCTCAATGGCTTACCTTCTTTTAGTCAATCTAAATAGGATCACCTATGAAACTTATGTTAACCACCCTGTTTGGGATACTTTTGGCTACGGCTGCAAACGCTGCCAATGATAGTCATGTACTAGCAACCTTTCCCGAGATTACGCTTGCACTGACTACCGGCAAGCCAGTGGACGTTATGGTCGATTTAAGTTTGTGTACTCCGGGGACCGACGATACACCGCCGACGAAGACGCGCGGAGGCATTCGCATAGATGGGTATAGAATCACTTCTGACGGCACCCTCGCTTTTGCGGATCAGCACTTTACTATTGATCGTGACGGTAAGCCTATTCTTCAGTTTCTTCGCTACCAAATCCGGTTGGACGGTGACGCCGAACTGACTATGGTCGTATTCAACATGCCAAGCTACGAGAGAAAAGGTACCAGCTTGGACTACAAGTGCGCGATCAGTCACGGGTTGAGTTTCTTCGCTCCATAGTGATCTCTGACTCCTGTGTGACGCCAATCAGATTTGGCTTAATCTGCCCGGCGAGGCAATTTGCAGATGGTGGTTCGAGTTATGAAAAAGGTACTCGTCATAGCGCAAGCGCCCGTTTGAAATCGGCATGAAGGTGCTGGCGATGCGGTTGATCTCGGCTGAGCGGGCGCCGATCGCCTTGGCGGTATCGCGCCAGGTTGCGGTCACGGTCGCGACCTCTTTGATAATCACGCGGGCCTGCGGCAGCGTGAGCGCGAAGAACTCCGACGCGGCCTCCAGCAGATCGAGTGAGCAGGTGCCCTCCTCGAGATCGATGTTCGCCGTCAGCTCCCGAGCCTTCAGATCGGTCGGAACGGGATTGAGGTCGTATGCCGGCGAGAGAGACCAGTCCGCCTTTCTCAGCCACAGGAAACCGTGATTGCAGGTGATCGTCGACATTGGAAATCAGCACATTGAAGACGACACGCCGATAGAGGACATGGGCGTCCGTCTTACCTTGGGCGCCGTGTTTGGCAAAGGCATCGACGATCTCCGGAGAGCTGCCGCGCTCGCCGCCCATCGTCGCCATCGTCGAAAGGAACGGGGTGCGGATCGCCCCTTCGCGATCGAAGCGTCGCGACAACATGACGGCCTTGCCGGCGACGTCGATCAGCTCGTGCCGAGGAGTGACGATACCGGCCTGGCCGGCCAGCCGCAGCGCGATCTCTTTCCTGCTCTCCATGCTGTAGTCGTTGGTCTCCTTCGGGAATTTCGCGTTTGAGAGTCGACCATGTTGGTCGATAACCGACGCCTTCGGGCAGGCATCGCCAAGGGAGGAGCCTGGGGCAAAGATGAGTTGGAGGTCCTCATCCGTTTCCTCGTCCCGGAGGATGTGCTCGGTGATCTGGAGTAGCCGACCAAGCTCGATCAGGGCAGGAACGCCAGCACGAATCGCTGCCTGGAAAACCTCCTCGCCAACCCAGCGGAAGCGGAGTGCGCCAGGCCGGGTCTCGTCGGCGACGCCAAGCAGGTAGTCGCTTTCGGCTAGGGTACGAACGGCGCAGCCTTCGCGTTCGGCGAGGCGGCGCTCGGCGCGCTGCATGAGGTGGCGTCCCCAAGTATCCGGCGCGGAGTCGCCGATGGAGCCGAACGTCGCTAGTCCGGCAGGATGAGCGAAAGCGCCGTGCGTCAGTGCAAGCGCTGGCTCCAGCGAGAAGCGGTCCGGGTCCCCTAGGTACTCGAAGAGGATGGTCTCTGTGCCTCGGGCGCGCTCGGCCGTCAAGGTCAATATGCACCTCGAAGTCAGCCGTCGCGGGACGATCCGGTCAGGCGCTTGGGATGGACGTGCTTGGACAGGTCGGCCCTGGCCAGTGCCTGCAGAACGCCGGTATAAATGCAGATGCTGACATTGGTGTCCTCGGCTTCGACCCTTTGCAAGGTAGAGCGGGACTAAAGGCGCGTTCCGCAACGACTGCCATCGGCAACCGGCGACGCTGGCGAGCGTCTTGTACGTCTGCGCCGAGCTTGCGCAGTGTACGCCGCACTATGGCAGGATTGCGGGGAGTCGGCATTTGTCACCTTCACGCTACAGACTATCAAATTACGTAGCGCGAAGATTACAAATATCCTATCGCTCGATCCGAAAGTGAGTCGTTTCTCCAAACCCACCCGTGAGCATCTCTCATCAGGTTGAGCTAGCCGAAAAGAAGATAGTTTCACTTCTCTGTCTCACGAGGAAGCTTTTAATGTGCTGATGCCTTCACCGTAGCGGCATAATTGCGGGTGATAGCAATGAAACGCCTTTTCGTGGAGTTTCTTTCCGCATCCCTTGGACGAATCCTAGCCCGACGAGGGTGCGATTTCAAATGTAGCGTGAAATCGGTTCGGCCGCCCATGCCCAAGTGGTAGAGTCGGGTAGTCGAAGCGATATTGGAGGCTGATCAATGGATGGAGAAAAGCAGCAGACCGGCATCCCTCAAGACCCTTCCGCTGTTGGGAGGGATGCGGAACGAAAAACTCATTTTCCACCTGAACTGCACGCCGAAATTGCGACACATTTGCACTCCGACAATCCGGTGGAAACGGCAAATAATCTCACGAATTTTCAGCTCGCAGGTCGCCAAGTACGGGATGCGGTTCAAGCAAGCCCTGTTGCCTTATTTCATGCTCGAGTCAACCGGCTTGGTGCTTCAGCCAGGGCCCTGTATAAGGCAACAATAACCGACGATCGCTTACCGGAACATCCCGGAGCTGACCCTGCCGACGGACCCATCTTTCCATCATCCCGAACACATAGTGTCGGACCAATTCTTAAATTCCAGTCTTCAGGGGCAAAACGTACGTTCGTAGATCACGTTCTCGATTTGTCTGAAGCATCTGATCAAGCTTTGGCGATTGCCAGCGTTGCGCGGCACCTCGGTGATTTTGATGCGGCAAATAGAAACAGGTTGGTAGGCCGAGCGATTGACATTTTTAGACAAGATGAATCGGTAGACACTCGCCGTAGCGCTGCCCAAGCGCTCATAAGTGGGCATGATCATTTAAACGACACTCAAAAGGCTCAAATTCTGAACGCGATAGTTGATCATGAGGAGCTTGCACAAGTTTATGCCAGTACGACCCATCATCGGGATCAAGGCCGGAATATTGCAGACCTTTCTGTGTCCGGCCGTACGCCCGCGTCGCAAGGCCCATTTTTGGAAAAGACCGTCGACGCGATTGAGAAATCAGTCGATGCATTGATAACAGATGCGCCAATTAGTTCGAACGAGCAATTTCATGCCGTACGGCCGATCGCGAAATCCATTGCAAACGCCTACAATCATGCACGAGCTGAGCTGGTGGCCTCTCCCAGGGGGAGAGAGAATTCCGGAACAATGCGGTGAGCTATATGCTTCGGTTGCCTTAACAATATGGCTGCCAATCGCTGTTTGGCCCATTGCGCCCGCTTGGCGAGGCTCCCACAATTCGAGCTGCGTTGCCTGTAGCTTTCGCCGGATTGCGCATCTAAGCCGATATCAGTCTGCCAGATAGCACCCAAAAGTTCAGCTTCTCGTGGCTGGTGAATAACTGGCCCACCGATGGAACTCATGATCGGCTTGGATAGCCGGTCGCAAATTTTGCACGAACCTTGCGATCAGAGCCGGATGTTCATCGGACTCCTTTTGGGGTATTGGCATCTTGCCCTGGTCGTTGACACCATCGACACCCCGTGTCAGCGACACGCCCTCTCACCAACTTAGCCTTTGGTGAGAGGGCTAAAATTCCACTGATCTCCGTGACCGGCAATGAGATTGGGCAAAATAGAGCACAAACCGCGCTTGGCGGCTGGCGATCAGTGCTTTAAAACGACGTCGAACGGGCTTGTTCAAAATTGCGACCTTCGTTCAGCGCTTCAATAATCGCAATAGTCAGGCGCATGACACAATAATCGGTGCTCCATCGACGACCTTCCGATGTCGAGCGAAGCAAATTCACTTCTTGGGCGGACACAATCTCTTCGGCGCGATTAATCGCCCACTCCGTAGAGCTTTTGAACCTGACATCGTTCTTCCCGATAACCATAGCTATCCGTGTTGCTCCCGCGCATCCGCGCATCCAGGGCGGGAAGAAAAACAAGCAGTTAAGGCGCAGCGGATCGTCCGCCGCCTGCGCCAACCGGCTATTGTGAAAATAGGCTTCCCTCTCGCGGCAAAGTGCGTTCGCGTCTCTTATAGGGGATGGAGCCGCTAGCCGATCGTGGCATGAACAGTATCGATCGGCGAACCTATTGACGTATCACGGGAACATTAGCGCTGGCCGTCTGAGCCAGTCCCTTCATGAATGATCTGGGGAGACAACCGCGGTAGGATGGCCAGCCTCGCCCAAATGTTTTCAGCCAGCCGTCCAACACGGCTCCGACGAGCCGATCCTGTGCAGCACGCCTTCATAGCGAGCTCCAGAGCTTGAAAAGCGATCTGTATGACTCGAATCGATCCGTTCGCTTTCGAGCAGTGAATTCGGTAGCCGTCGCAAAACACTACTGAGCAAGCGAGCGTGGAACCGGAAAGTCTAATACTTTGCTTGTGTAGCTTTCTACCAAGGTACTAAACGGCGTGCCGTCAGGAAGTTTCAGCACAGCACGATGTTCGAGCAGGAATGGCGGCAGGGCAAGAGATCCCCTCCCAGACGCAATCAAGCCGTCCATGTCCCAGCCTTCGGATAGAGGAGACCAGAGTAGCTTGGCAGATAGATTGGTGCGTGTGAAATTGAGAGCCAGAACGGCTCTGCCAAACGCGATATCGCTGGTATTCAATGCCTGATTCATCTCGGCCGTTAATCTTGCCGGCACATACCAATTGTCGGCCTCGGACAAGACGCGGTCGCCGCAGACTAGGCGAACGCGGCGATAAGCGATCGGCTCGTCGGGTCCGACGGTCAGGAGTTCACGGATGTGATCATCGGCCGGCTTGTCTTGCCCGCGCACACGCCAAGCTACGATCTTGGAACCTTCCGGTGCGAGCTTGTGCCCGGCGCACCAGCGGTCAAGGGTCAACGTAGCACTGGCGTTACTCAGGAGATTGGCATTCAAGGTCTGGAGGACCGCAAGCGCTTCCACTTGAGATGCCGGCGTGTTCAGCCACTGAGACCCGCTAGACGGTTCTTGCGCAATTGCGATCTGGGTGCCCAGCACGATGGAGGCCGCTGCAAGTGCGGCGATGCGAATACATTTCGAAGCGCATAATGACACGGAGAGTGAAATCCTTTGTGGGGCAAATTTGATGGGCGAACCCTGCGGTCAAATTGCGTTGATTTTGGGAGGCGAGCGCGCGTTGTCAGCATATATGATACCGGCAGCAATATCTGGACTGCGCCTTGCGCGCACCGTATACCGGTCAGGTTCCCGATTGACTTTCTTACCATCTTTTGATGTTCCTGCCGCGCAGGTTCGCACCTGTTGAAGCCTATGTGCCCGAGCCGTTCTTTGCTTGCGTCGCATCGATATTGTCCATGATATCCTCCGTCCACTCGCCGACCTATGGTTGGAATTTGCAGGTGTTGACGAGTGAGATACCACGTTGGTTTTCGTCCAGCGTGGCGACAATTTTCATCATGGCACTTGGAAATCCAATGGACTTGGGATTCAAACCAGGAGCGCGGCGGCTGGTTGGATTTCTCCCAAATCCATCGAATCGTTATTCTCACTTGCGGGTCAGCGCTCTTGGTCTTCCCCCTCGCGCGTTGCAAGATGCTCATATAGCTGGATCGGATAAAATAGTTCGCAACCGAACGCAAAATCCAGGAGCAATTGCTCGAAAAAGGACCTCTTCGTCGAAGTCGGGCGCTGCTGCCGGTCGGGCGATAGTTGTAGATCAGGCAGGGATACGCCGTCGATAGTTGCCAGTCGCAGATACGAGTAGCCCAGGCGCTTGTCTGATTTCTTTTGGTGCCCCATGTCATCGTACTCCTTGTGTAAGCTTACCGACGATATGTGCAGTCCATCAGCAGTATAATGATTACAGGAGACCAAAGATTGGTTTCAAATGTAACCGAATAAGCCTGCTGTACGTAATGGCAATCGGTCGATATCAGTCGGCACAGCCACTCGTCTTGCTGAGATGCAATGTCGACGTGTAACCAAAATGGCTTTGATGGAAGTCGACTTTGAAGCCTGACCGACGCCGGCTAATCGAAATCTGCAACTGCTGAAACTCGGAAGCGGCCAAATCCCTCGAGGACCGAGCGCCGACCGAGGTGCTTCGAAAGAAATCACTTACTCAAATAAGATGTGCGAATAGCTTTGGCGCGCCGCATGTCGCGCTTGGAGGTGACGCCGACCGATGCTGCGCCGCCGATGGCCATCCAACACGCAGGTCAAATGATGAAGCGGCGAATCACTGAATTCGCGTCAGCGTGACCGGGCAAACAGGCTGTCCTGCGCATCTTCTGGCCACTGAGGAAAATCGCGCTCCTGCGAGAGCGCATGTTCAAGATATTCATTAGCTATGGCCTCTATGAGCTCTACGTGCCGCCCCGCATCAATATTTGGCAACTGGCTGATTGCGAGATCGTGTTCGCGCGCAAAACGAATTGCGCAGCGATATCCGTCGATATCTTCCAAAATCGGTCGAGCGGCAGGGTAGTTCCAGAGTTCCGCCAACTCCTCCAACAACGAGGGGCGATCTTCCCGGATGGCAAACATTTCCGCAACGCGTTGCTTGGCTCGGGTGAGAAAGGCGTCCGAATCCCCAAGACGTAGCCGCTTGACATGCCATTGAAAACCCGATCTCCAAAACGGACTTTTAGCCATGCAATTGAGAAGCGAAATCGACCCGCCCTCGAGAATAAGACCCTCTTCGGACTTCCGCCAATCCACTTCGAATATGAGTCGACGATGGGCACTCTCAGCGTCAAGGATGCCCTCGGTGAGGGGGCGGGAATCCAAATATATTCTCCGCGTTGATTGCAATTCCGATTCCAAAGGTCTTCCGCTACCTGTCGCGATTTGAGGACAGCATTGCACACGATCAAGGGCAACCACCGGCCACCCGGTTTCTTGTGCGATTTGGATCGCCATGTCCGTTTTGCCGCTGCAAGTCGGTCCGTAGATGAGATGGAGTAACATGTGCGCCTCATATAAATTTAATGGGATATCCCATCTGTTCCAAACCAGATTTTTCAATTCGGATTATGATGTTTTACTGCATGATTTTTACCAGCTTTACGCAATCTGCTGAACTAATATCGCGCTACATTTGTAATCGTACATTTTTGACGTTGCCGGCTCATTCGGCCATGAGAGTTTCCATCCCGTTGTCCTCCTGAACAATTGAGGAGTTTGGCCCCGACACCTGCTTATGGTGAATGCAGCGCACCCCGTTAACGCAACGTCGAAAAGCGGATAGGCGATTTGAGTAGGGAAGCCACATCGGCCGCGCGGTATGCTCCGTCAGCACCTGACAGTTCGTGTTGCAGCTTTGCTTGGTCACCTGAAATGAAAAATGCCGCTGAAGAATATTTAACGGATATGCACACGAAAAAGCCGGTTGGGTCTCATATGCCGCTGACGTCCTGGCTTCGTTTCGAAGCCGACAGCCTCTAAGGTGGTACGAACACAGACCTAATATCCGCTAGTGTCCGCGGCAGCCGCCACGGCAGTTCTCGCTGCGCATAGCATAGCAACTTGCCCTGTCGACGCATGATCAGCCATATTGTTAATGTCGACGATTTCATTTTTCTCGGTGCAAACGGCGACATCCCGACCATATCGATCCTACCAGCCACCGCGCGGAGTCAAAGAACACCTCGGCAACCGGAAACATCCATTGGAATGCCGAGGCTGTGTTTCATTTGAAACACACTGAGTCGACGTTTGTTGCTTCAAACCCATTTACAAACCCTACTGTGCGGCCTAAGGGCCACCGGGGTGGGACTGAGCGCTGGTACGAGGACGTAAGTGCGGATGAATGGAAGGTATTCACCGTCTCGGCAAGATTTCAAGACAGGCGCCAAGCCTTGGTCTATCCTGGCCTTGGTAGTTGCTGCAATGATTTTTGCCTTGATGGCGATTACGTCTTGGCAGGACAATGAAACCAATCGGGCGATCCTGACCCAATTGCGAGCTATTAACATCGACAGTGCTTCGCTGCAGCGGGATGTACTCCGCGCGGAAGCGGGTGTGGTGGCGAACTACCGGCCCATTATCTCCAGGTTGGGAGCTTTGCGGAAGAACCTGGAAAATTTGAAGCGACTATTTAAACAATCTCATCTTGTGATCGGCAATGATTTCTCTCAACTGCTCGACAAGCTAAAGGTGTCTGTGGATACGACCGACGCGGCCGTTGCAGCCTTCGGAGCGCAAAACGTGCTCCTGCAAGATTCGCTTGCCAGCTTCACTCGCGCGCTTAGTATTCTTCCCAAAATGTCGTCGACGGATCAGACGGTCGAAAATTCGAACGAATTGGGCAGCCTGATGCTGCAGTTTGTGCGTCAGCCAAGCCCAGCACTCTCGTTGGAGATCAGTCACGAACTCGACATGCTCCAAAAAGCTAGCGGTGGGGCTGAAGTTCCTATCCGTATACTTGCAGGCGAGGGTCGCGTCATCTTGTCGCTTTTGCCCCGTGTGAACGATGCCGTAAACATGATTCAGACCTCCGACACCGCTGAAATTGCCGAAAGATTGGAGCGCAAGTGTTTGGAGGCCTATAGCTTGCAAAGCGTGAGGGAGCAGCGGGCACGGATCTTCTTGGGTTCCGTTTCGGTGGGCCTTTGCATCTACATCATCTCACTGGTCTATAGGCTGCGTCGGAAAACGGCTTGGTTAACGCGGCGTTTGGATTACGAAGAGGTAATCAAAGAGATTGGGGTTTGTTTCGAGGGGGGAGGGGCCACAGCGTCGTCCCTCAATTCGTCCGCGCAAGCTGCGCTTGGAATTATTCAACGCTTCTTTAATGCGGAATCGTGTGCACTAGCATTGGTGGACCATGGTGACAGGTGGGCTGTCGAAAGTTTCGCTGCGAAGCTGCCTGAGCCCGTCTGGGAGGACCTCGCGCTACGCGAGATGGTTTCTCTTGCCAGAGCGGATGAGCGTGCGTCAGTATTCCGCATCATGTCGACGCGAAAGGTCAGCTGCCTCCCTCCGGAGACTCCGGGCGTTTCTATGCTGCTGGCACACAAATCTACGGATCAACTGATAGCGATTTGTTCCCTCGGTTACCAGGGCCATCGTCTGAAATCTTGTCCAGGCGAAGTTCAGCTTCTTGAACTCGCCACCGCCTGCCTCTGCCACTATATCGATGTTCGGCGTAAGCAGACCGAATGCGATATTCTGGAGAGGCGATTAGAGCATGCGGAACGTCTTCAGGCAGTTGGTACACTTGCTGGTGGAATAGCGCATGAGTTCAACAACATTTTGGGAGCAATCCTCGGGTACGCTGAAATGGCGCAAAACATGCTGCGTCGGTCATCTGTCACCCGAAGACACATTGACCAAATTATTTCGTCGGGTGACAGAGCCAGGCTCATTATCGATCAGATCTTGACTCTAAGTCGAAAACTAGAACGCGTGACAAAGCCGTTCAGTGTCTCCGAACTCGTAATGGAAATTGCTCCCTTATTGCGTGTTGCATTGCAGCGCAACATCGAGCTGAAGTTCAAGTTTGACGACAAGAAGAGCGTAGTCGAAGGAAGCCCGCTAGAGGTTCAGCAGATGCTGATGAATCTTTGCAAGAACGCTTCCCAGGCGTTTACCGCCGATGGTCAAATCGACATCATCGTTAGCCGAATTTTTGTATCCCGACAGAAAGTACTGGCGCATGGTGTTATGCCAGCTGGCGACTATGTTCTTCTTTCTGTCAGCGACGACGGTGAAGGCATTGCCGAAACTGTGCTCCCCCACATTTTTGAGCCTTTCTTTACAACACGCTCTTGCAGCGGCGGCACGGGTCTAGGTCTTGCTGCCGTGCACGGTCATGTCAGCGCGCTTGCAGGATATATTGACGTTACTTCAGCCGTAGGGCGAGGGACGCGCTTCGACATTTATCTACCTCCTTCCTCGAAGAAGCCCGTCAGCCCGGACGCGTTTTTTGGGCCCTGTAAAACACCGCGTGGCAACGGAGAAATTGTGGCATTGATTGAGCCAGATCCTGTCTTGCGGGAGGTGTACGAAGACAAGATCGCCGCTCTGGGCTATGAGCCGGTGGGCTTTAAGACATGTGCAGACCTTTGCAATTGGATATCAAAAGGCAAGCAAGCCGATCTGGTTCTAGTTGACCAATCGTCTCTTCCCGAGAATCAGAGTGCTACTGCTTTGCACGCAGCCTTCAAGACGGCGTCCATCATCATTGGAGGAAGTGATCTTAAAATGTCACTTTCCAGCGATGACATGACGTCCGCGCTTTTTCTGCCCAAACCTATATCCTCCAGGACAATGGCCTACGCGATTCGTACCAAGATCAAAGCCTAGAGTTGAGGATGTTTTTCAGGAGACTCGACCAGGGTAATCAGCACGTCTGTTCGGCGCGCCTACAGCTATGGTTCCTCGCAATCGCTTTGGGCAGTCGGTTGTGGCGGTGCGTCTTCTGAGACCCGAAGGTTGGCGATTATCTGCTGGAGGTCTTCGATACCGTCTTCGAAGAACAAGACATATGTTCGCTGAGCTCGGACATAGGATAGTCGGCATAGGCGGATACCCTCGCCACGCAAATGGCGCGATCGACACCCTGATCGGAGCCTGCGAAGTGCCACAGTTTATTGAAACCATCCCCCGTTCATTCCGCCCTGGAATTTCACTTCGACGGCATTCTAGATCCTCGCCGTTGTCTTAGAGAGCCATCTTTCGTCGGCGCACCCTTAAGTGCATGGAAAGCCGTTTTCGCTTCAAATGAAATCGAAAAGAAGAAAACAAAAATCCTAGAGTAACCGACCCTCCCGATAATCGTGAACATCAGATGACAGCATTTCTTCCGACCGAAGTGGCTGTGTTGGTTATGAGCTTGGGGAGATGGGGAATGTTGAAGGCAACAGGGCCGCTGTCGATTATCTTACTGGCCTCCACGTGCCCGTCGAGCGGTGCTGCCCCACTTTCATTTGCTGAGTTCAATAATTTTGCACGCGAATGCGCTCCATCCGTTGCTCCATCTACGCTTGCAGCGATCGCTCAGGTCGAAAGTCGCTTTGATCCGCTTGCTGTGCATGACAATACCACCGGCGAAACGCTTCACTGGCAGAACCAGGCTCAAGCAACGCAAGTCGTGATGGACCGTCTCGAAGCACGGCATTCGCTGGATGTTGGGCTCATGCAGATCAATTCCCGGAATTTTTCCGTGCTCGGTCTGACACCTGACGGAGCCCTTCAACCTTGCACGTCATTATCTGTCGCTGCAAACTTGCTTGGGAGCCGCTACGCTGGCGGCAACACGGCTGACGACGAGCAATTGTCGCTTCGTCGGGCAATCTCCGCCTATAACACCGGTGATTTCACGCACGGCTTCGCGAACGGCTACGTGCGAAAAGTTGAAACGGCCGCTCAACAGCTCGTCCCCCCGTTAACCGCGCGTCCAAAAGATGATCGTGAGAAGCCGGGATCCGAGGAAACATGGGATGTTTGGGGGGCATATAAGCGTCGTTCCCCGGAGGGCGGAGCTGGCGGATCATCCGGTCCGCCTCCGCCGCCAGACGAGGACAACCGCAAATCCGAAGACGACGATCAACTCTTGTTCGACTTAAATCAAGGAGGTCCGCAATAATGCGATGCTTTGAAAGATACCGTGTACATCTGAATCGCCTCTCGCTCTCGAACGCGGTGATGCGCATGGTATCCGGCTATGCGCCGAGCGTGGTCGGTGCAATGGGGTGGAGCATTTTCTCCTCTGGGCCGGCCGCGGCCCAATCTGCAGGTGGCGGCACTGACCCAGCCACAATGGTTAACAACATATGCACGTTTATCCTTGGTCCGTTCGGCCAGTCACTCGCTGTTCTTGGCATCGTGGCCATCGGAATCTCCTGGATGTTCGGTCGCGCTTCACTCGGTCTCGTTGCCGGCGTCGTCGGCGGCATTGTCATCATGTTTGGAGCCAGCTTCCTGGGCAAAACGCTGACTGGAGGTGGCTAATGAATGATCGTCTGGAAGAAGCAACCCTTTACTTGGCGGCGACACGGCCCGCATTGTTTCTTGGCGTGCCGCTGACGTTGGCGGGGCTACTCGTGATGTTTGCCGGCTTTGTCATCGTCATCGTTCAGAACCCGCTGTACGAAGTCGTTCTCGTGCCCTTGTGGTTCGGAGCGCGGCTTGTGGTGGAACGAGACTATAACGCGGCCAGCGTCGTTCTACTTTTTTTGCAGACGGCGGGAAGGAGCGTTGATGGTCTGATTTGGGGCGGCGCAAGCGTTAGCCCAAATCCAATCAAGGTTCCCGCGCGAGGGAGAGGAATGGCGTAATGCTCGGAGCAAGTGGCACAACCGAAAGGTCTGGCGAGGTCTATCTACCCTACGTCGGGCACCTCAGCGACCATATTGTCCTTCTAGAAGATGGATCGATCATGACGATGGCGCACGTAAGTGGCATGGCCTTCGAACTCGAAGATGCCGAAATGCGCAATGCACGTTGCCGTGCATTTAATACGCTCTTGCGCAATATCGCTGATGATCATGTGTCAATATATGCTCACCTCGTACGTCATGACGATGTGCCGCCGTCACCCGCGCGACATTTCCGTAGCGCTTTTTCCGCCAGTCTGAGCGAAGCTTTTGAGGAGCGCGTTCTCTCCGGCAAACTCCTTCGCAATGACCACTTCCTTACGCTGATCGTGTCTCCCCGGGCCGCGCTTGGCAAAGTGAGGAGAAGGTTCACCAAACGCTACAGACAAAAAGAAAACGATCTCACAGCTCAAACCAGGAACCTGGAAGATCTCTGGCATCTTGTCGCTGGCGCTCTCGAAGCGTACGGCCTGCGTCGTCTTGGTATTCGTGAGAAGCAAGATGTGCTTTTTACGGAGGTTGGAGAAGCTCTGCGGCTGATAATGACTGGTCGATTCACGCCGGTTCCCGTCGTTAGCGGTTCGCTCGGCGCCTCGATCTATACCGACCGAGTTATTTGCGGCAAGCGGGGACTCGAGATCCGAACACCAAAAGATAGTTATGTGGGATCTATTTACTCGTTTCGCGAATACCCCGCAACGACGCGACCGGGTATGCTCAACGTGCTACTGTCTCTCGATTTTCCGCTTGTTCTGACGCAGAGCTTCTCGTTTCTGACTCGCTCGCAAGCCCACTCGAAGCTCAGCCTCAAGTCCAGCCAAATGTTGAGTTCTGGCGACAAAGCCGTCACCCAAATCAGCAAGTTATCCGAGGCGGAGGACGCACTAGCGAGCAACGAATTCGTTATGGGGGCGCATCATTTGAGTCTTTGCATATATGCAAATGATCTCAATAGTCTTGCAGATAGAGGTGCCCGCGCCCGGACGCGATTGGCGGATGCGGGAGCTGTTGTTGTCCAAGAGGGCATCGGCATGGAGGCGGCTTATTGGTCGCAGCTGCCAGGCAACTATAAGTGGCGCACGCGTCCGGGAGCGATCACATCGCGCAACTTCGCTGGTTTAGTCTCATTCGAGAATTTTCCCGAGGGATCCGGCTCAGGTCACTGGGGCAACGCGATTGCGCGCTTTCGTACCAATGGTGGAACCCCTTTCGACTACATCCCGCACGAGCACGATGTCGGCATGACGGCGATATTCGGTCCCATCGGGAGGGGTAAAACGACGCTCATGACCTTTATCCTCGCGATGCTCGAGCAGAGCATGGTCGACCGCGCGGGTGCGGTTGTCCTCTTCGACAAGGACCGCGGCAGTGAGCTGCTGGTTCGCGCCACCGGGGGTACATATTTGGCGCTCCGTAGAGGAGCGCCGAGCGGATTGGCGCCATTGCGTGGCCTGGAAAATACAGCGGCTTCACATGATTTTCTGCGCGAATGGATCGTGGCGCTCATTGAGAGCGATGGCCGTGGAGGAATATCCCCCGAGGAAAATCGCCGTCTGGTGCGGGGTATCCATCGGCAGCTCTCGTTTGATCCCCACATGCGCTCAATCGCGGGGTTACGCGAATTTTTGTTGCATGGACCCGCCGAAGGGGCGGGAGCGAGACTCCAACGCTGGTGCCGTGGCAATGCACTAGGCTGGGCGTTCGACGGCGAGCTCGATGAAGTAAAGTTGGATCCTTCGATTACTGGTTTCGACATGACGCATCTTCTCGAATATGAGGAAGTATGCGCTGCCGCCGCAGCATATCTTCTGCACCGCATTGGAGCCATGGTTGACGGCCGTCGGTTTGTGATGAGTTGCGATGAGTTTCGCGCCTATTTGCTAAATCCTAAATTTGCGGCGGTCGTCGACAAGTTCCTGCTTACTGTCCGCAAAAACAATGGGATGCTGATACTGGCAACGCAGCAACCTGAGCATGTCCTGGAATCGCAGCTAGGCGCCAGTCTCGTCGCGCAATGTATGACGAAGATTTTCTATCCTTCACCCACGGCAGATCGATCGGCTTACATCGATGGACTGAAATGTACTGAAAAGGAATTTCAGGCGATCCGTGAAGACATGGCAGTAGGTAGCCGGAAGTTTCTGCTTAAACGAGAAAGCGGAAGCGTCGTCTGCGAATTCGATCTGCGGGAAATGCGCGAATATGTCGCCGTACTTTCGGGGCGCGCCAACACGGTGCGCTTCGCGGATCAGCTTCGCAAAGTACAGGGGGACAACCCATCAGCCTGGCTCGGCGAATTTATGGCTCGTTACCACGAGGCAAAAGATTGATCAAAGGTGGGGAACTATGAAGATCATGCAACTTGTTGCTGCGGCCATGGCCGTCAGCCTTCTTTCGGTCGGGCCCGCGCGGGCGCAGTTCGTTGTCAGCGATCCGGCGACGGAAGCTGAGACGCTGGCGACGGCGCTCGAGACTGCGGCAAATCTCGAACAGACCATAACGATGGTGGCGATGTTAACCTCGGCTTATGGCGTCACCGGCCTACTAACTTCGCTCAACCAAAAAAATCAGTATCCCTCGACCAGGGACTTGGACACGGAAATGTTTTCGCCGCGAATGCCAATGTCGACCACGGCACGTGCGATCACCACCGATACAGATCGAGCCGTAGTTGGTGGCGACGCTGAAGCGGATCTGTTGCGATCGCAGATCACCGGTTCCGCAAATAGCGCGGGCATTGCGGCTGACAACCTGGAGACGATGGACAAACGCTTAACAGCGAATGCCGAGACCTCGACACAGCTTTCTCGCTCTCGCAATATCATGCAGGCAACCGTTACCAACGGTTTGCTTCTCAAGCAGATCCATGACGCAATGATTCAAAATGTACAGGCGACCAGCTTGTTAACGATGACCACCGCGCAGGCTGGCCTTCATGAGGCGGAAGAGGCGGCCGCTCAACGTAAGGAGCATCAAAAGACTGCGGTCATCTTTGGGGCCGTCCCCTGAGACTGGGCGACTTATTCGTGCCGCCCATCTGCACATTTCAGGATGCGAGTTCATTGTATCCGACATTCTGCGACAAGCCAGTCAAGGTCAGGTCCAAACGATGAATTTCACGATCCCGGCGCCGTTTACGGCCATTCATACGATCTTCGATCTAGCCTTTACGACAAGCCTGGACACAATGCTTGGGACGATCCAAGAGGCGGTGAGCGCGCCATTGGTCGCCTGCGTCACTCTTTGGATTATCGTTCAGGGTATTCTGGTCATGCGTGGCGAAATCGACACGCGCGGCGGTATCACTCGGGTGATCACGGTCACCGTCGTTGTTGCCCTTGTCGTCGGGCAGGCCAACTACCACGACTATGTGGTTTCAGTCTTTGAAGAGACGATTCCAAACTTTATTCAGCAGTTTAGTGGCAGCGGCCTGCCTCTGCAGACCATTCCCGCTCAGCTCGATACAATGTTCGCCCTAACCCAGGCTGCATTTCAGAGAATTGCATCTGAAATCGGCCCGATGAATGACCAGGACATCCTTGCTTTCCAGGGGGCTCAGTGGGTCTTTTACGGCACGCTCTGGTCTGCCTTCGGAATCTACGACGCCGTCGGAATTCTCATGAAAGTGCTTCTGGCGATCGGCCCTTTGATCCTCACGGGATATATCTTTGATCGCACGCGCGACATCGCGGCAAAGTGGATCGGGCAACTTATCACCTATGGTCTCCTACTTCTCCTGCTAAACCTCGTGGCGACAATAGTCATCCTAACCGAAGCGACTGCACTCACGCTTATGCTTGGTGTAATCACCCTTGCCGGTACGACCGCGGCCAAGATCATTGGTCTTTACGAACTCGACATGTTCTTTCTGACTGGTGACGCACTCATTGTCGCTTTGCCGGCAATCGCCGGCAACATCGGAGGCAGTTATTGGAGCGGCGCGACCCAATCTGCCAACAGCTTGTACCGTCGCTTCGCTCAGGTCGAGCGTCGTTAGGTCCCGCAAAAAAATTCACGTCGGTGGAGAACTCTATGAAATATTGCCTCCTGTGCCTGGCTCTCGCTTTAGGCGGCTGCCAGACAAACGATAAATTGGCGAGCTGCAAAGGCCCGATATTCCCGCTGAATGTGGGGCGATGGCAGCCTACGCCGTCAGATCTTCAGCTCAGCAACGTAGGTGGTCGCCATGAAGGGGTCTGAATACGCCTTGCTAGTAGCGCGGGAAACCCTGGCTGAGCACTACAAGGAAGTGGAAGCTTTCCAAACTGCGCGTGCGAAATCAGCGCGGCGCCTCTCCAAGGTCATTGCAGCTGTCGCAACCATCGCGGTTTTGGGGAATGTTGCGCAAGCCTTCACAATTGCCACCATGGTGCCGCTGATCAGGCTTGTGCCGGTATATCTATGGATACGGCCGGATGGCACCGTTGACAGCGAGGTGTCCGTCTCCCGATTGCCTGCAACTCAAGAGGAGGCCGTCGTTAACGCCTCACTGTGGGAGTATGTTCGGCTGCGCGAGAGCTATGATGCCGATACCGCCCAGTACGCCTATGACCTGGTCTCGAACTTCAGCGCCCCAATGGTGCGCCAAAATTATCAGCAATTCTTCAATTATCCCAATCCAACTTCGCCTCAAGTCATCCTCGGCAAACACGGCAGGCTAGAGGTCGAACACATCGCTTCGAATGATGTTACTCCGGGTGTGCAGCAAATTCGCTATAAGCGAACCCTCATCGTTGACGGCAAAATGCCGATGGCGAGCACTTGGACTGCTACGGTTCGTTATGAAAAGGTGACCAGCTTGCCCGGCAGATTGAGACTGACCAACCCGGGAGGCTTGGTTGTCACCTCCTACCAGACATCGGAAGATACCGTTTCGAACGCAGGCCACAGCGAACCATGACGAAAAAAGCATTTCTCACTCTGGCATGTTTACTTTTTGCGGCGATTGGCGCGAGGGCTGAAGACACGCCAACGGCGGGCAGACTTGATCCGCGCATGCGTTATCTCGCTTACAATCCCGATCAAGTGGTGCGCCTTTCAACGGCGGTTGGAGCTACTTTGGTTGTTACTTTCGGGGCTAACGAAACGGTGACAGCTGTTGCCGTTTCCAATAGCAAAGATCTCGCGGCCCTTCCACGCGGAAATTATCTTTTCTTCAAGGCTAGCAAGGTTCTCCCACCCCAGCCAGTGGTCGTGCTAACTGCGAGTGACGCCGGTATGCGACGCTACGTTTTCAGCATCTCTTCCAAGACGCTGCCGCACCTCGATAAAGAGCAGGCCGATCTCTACTACAGCGTACAATTCGCTTACCCTGCCGATGACGCAGCGGCTCGCCAGAAGGCGGCACAAGAGAAGGCTGTTGCAGACCGTATACGTGCGGAAGCGCAATATCAACAGAGAGCAGAGGGTTTATTGGAGCAGCCTGCCACGACCGTTGGTGCCGAGGACAAGAATTGGCACTATGTCGCTCAGGGCGATCGTTCGCTGTTGCCGCTCGAAGTCTTCGATGATGGATTTACGACGGTATTTCACTTCCCAGGTAATGTACGCATACCCTCCATCTACACGATAAATCCGGATGGAAAGGAAGCTGTCGCTAACTATTCAGTCAAAGGGAGCTATGTCGAGATTTCTTCGGTTTCCCGTGGTTGGCGTCTGAGGGATGGCCACACGGTATTATGCATTTGGAATACCGCCTACGATCCCGTCGGCCGCAGGCCGGAGACGGGCACTGTGAGGCCCGATGTGAAGCGCGTCCTAAAGGAGGTGAGAGGATGAACGACGACAATCAGCAATCGGCGCATGATGTCGATGCGTCGGGGTCCCTGGTCTCCGACACACATCACCGGCGCCTTTCGGGGGCTCAAAAGTTGATCGTAGGAGGTGTAGTTCTCGCGCTATCACTTAGCCTCATTTGGCTTGGCGGGCGTGAAAAGAAGGAAAACGGGAACGCACCCCCGTCAACCATGATCGCCACGAACACCAAGCCATTTCATCCGGCTCCGATTGACGTTACACTTGATCCTCCGGCTGCCCAGGAAGCTGTTCAGCCGACTGCTCCTCCGCCAGCACGAAGTGAGCCGGAACGGCATGAGCCGCGGCCGGAAGAAACACCGATTTTTGCGTACACCAGTGGTGATCAAGGGACCAGCAAGCGCGTTCAACAAGGCGAAACGGACCGAAGACGCGAAGGCAATGGGGAAGACAGTCCTTTGCCGAAGGTCGAAGTGTCCGCCGAGAATGATCTCTCGATACGCATGAAGCCCACCGAGCTGCAGCCCACCAGGGCTACGCTCTTGCCTCATCCCGACTTCATGGTGACGGAGGGGACGATTATTCCATGTATCTTGCAAACGGCAATCGACACCAGTCTGGCAGGCTATGTAAAATGCGTGTTACCCTGGGATGTTCGTGGAACAACGAACAACGTTGTGCTTCTTGATCGCGGCACCACCGTTGTTGGCGAGATCCAGCGCGGTTTGCAACAGGGAGATACGCGTGTTTTTGTGCTCTGGGATCGGGCGGAGACACCCGACCATGCCATGATTTCGCTTGCGTCACCAAGCGCTGACGAACTCGGTCGCTCGGGATTGCCGGGCACCGTCGACAATCACTTCTGGCAGCGCTTTAGCGGGGCCATGCTCTTGAGTGTCGTCCAAGGTGCCTTCCAGGCAGCGAGCACCTACGCTGGCAGCTCGGGTGGAGGGACGAGCTTCAACAGCGTCCAGAATAACGGTGAACAAACGGCAGACACAGCCCTCAAGGCCACGATCAACATACCGCCAACCCTGAAGAAGAATCAGGGCGACACGGTCTCCATTTTTGTCGCACGGGATCTCGATTTCTCAGGCATATACCAGCTTCGTATGGCTGGTCGCGCGGCGCGGGGGCGGGATCGCCGTCCATAACGAATTCAACTTATCACTTACAGATGGAGATACGATACAAATGGAGGTGGATCCGCAATTACGAATCCTTCTCAAGCCGATTTTGGAATGGCTCGATGACCCGCGGACCGAAGAAGTTGCGATAAATCGACCTGGGGAGGCATTTGTGCGCCAGGCCGGCGCCTTCCTCAAGTTCCCTTTGCCTGTCTCCTATGACGATCTCGAAGATATCGCTATTTTAGCAGGCGCGCTGAGAAAACAGGACGTTGGACCACGCAACCCACTTTGCGCAACTGAACTTCCAGACGGCGAGCGGCTGCAAATCTGTTTGCCGCCGACGGTACCGTCGGGCACCGTCAGCTTGACGATTCGACGGCCAAGTTCCCGTGTTTCTAGTCTCAAAGAAGTCTCGTCCCGTTACGATGCTCCGAGGTGGAATCAGTGGAAGGGACGAAAAAAACGGCATGATGAGCATGATGAAGCTATCCTTCGGTACTATGACAACGGGGATCTGGAGGCGTTTCTGCACGCATGTGTCGTTGGTCGGTTGACGATGCTGCTTTGCGGACCCACCGGGAGTGGCAAGACAACGATGAGCAAGACCTTGATCAACGCTATCCCGCCGCAGGAAAGGCTGATTACCATCGAAGATACGCTCGAACTCGTCATTCCACACGAGAACCACGTAAGGCTGCTGTATTCTAAGAATGGGGCTGGGCTGGGCGCAGTGACCGCTGAGCATCTGCTACAGGCTAGCTTGCGCATGCGACCGGACCGAATACTGCTCGGCGAGATACGCGACGATGCCGCGTGGGCTTATCTGAGTGAAGTCGTCTCAGGGCATCCGGGATCGATTTCCACAATACATGGTGCCAATCCCGTCCAAGGTTTCAAAAAGCTATTTTCGCTCGTGAAAAGCAGCGCTCAGGGGGCTAGCTTGGAAGATCGCACCCTGATTGACATGCTCGCAACCGCAGTTGATGTCATCGTACCCTTCCGTGCCCACGGTGACATTTACGAGGTGGGCGAAATCTGGCTCGCTGCCGATGCGCGTCGGCGCGGTGAGACAATAGGCGATCTTCTTAACCAGCAGTAGTTGTGATCCATGTTTCTAAATGCCGCATGGCGCGTTGTAGAATTACGTTTGTAGCAATGCTCAGCAATCTTTGTCATCAAACGTAGACATCTAGTTTGCATTTCTGTCGTGCGCGGTTTGGTCGAAATCTTGCCGAAATGCCCGTGTAGTGAGAGAAAATTAAAGAGTGGAGTCTAACGAATACAATCTTTACGTGTATAAATTCTGTTGAGCTGCAAATGGCTGGCCAGGATCCTAGATTGAGAGGTGAACCGTTGAAACACGTTCTTGTCATCGATGACGATGTCGCTATGCGGCATCTTATAGTCGAGTATCTTACGATCCATGCCTTTAAGGTGACTGCGGTAGCCGACAGCAAGCAGTTCAATCGTGTACTCTGCTCCGAGACGGTCGATGTCGTGGTCGTCGATCTTAATTTGGGCCGCGAAGATGGGCTTGAAATTGTTCGTAGTCTGGCCACGAAGTCCGATGTTCCAATCATAATTATTAGCGGCGCTCGCCTCGAAGAGGCGGACAAAGTTATTGCGCTCGAGTTGGGAGCAACCGATTTTATTGCCAAGCCTTTTGGGACGCGGGAATTTCTGGCGCGCATCCGTGTTGCGTTACGCGTGCGGCCCAGTGTCGCGCGAACCAAAGATCGACGCTCATTTAGTTTCGCTGACTGGACACTTAATCTCAGGCGACGCCGCTTGATTTCGGAAGAGGGCAGTGAGGTGAAACTCACGGCAGGTGAGTTTAATCTCCTGGTTGCTTTCCTGGAGAAGCCGCGCGACGTCCTATCCCGGGAGCAGCTTCTGATCGCCAGTCGGGTACGCGAGGAGGAGGTGTATGACAGAAGTATTGATGTCCTCATTTTGCGGCTGCGCCGGAAGCTTGAGGGGGATCCGACGACCCCTCAGTTGATCAAGACTGCAAGAGGTGCTGGCTATTTCTTTGACGCTGACGTGGATGTTTCGTACGGGGGTGTGATGGCGGCCTGAGGTAGAGGTGCATTTCGCCTTTAGCAATCTGTTCCCAACGTGAGCAGATTGCTATGCGGCTCGGCAAAGCTGCCTTTCCTCGGTACTATCCGAAAAACTCAGCACTGCGGAGTGATTGGATGGGTCCTATCTTTTGAGAGATCAGCTGTTCGTTGCCTTCTCCCGAGCAAAGAAACATGCAAGCGCTGCGGTAGCCAGCTTGTGGCCAAAAGCCCGGGCGGTCTCCAATCCCAATGGATCAAAGTGATTGCGAGCGGCTTCTATTAGCGAGACCGGGAACATGCGGGAGGTCTGAACGATGATTGATTTTTCGAAAGCTGTGTGAGGGATCGGATAACTCTTCGGAGCCGCACGAAACGATCCATCCGCCAGCATGTTTTCAAAATCGCCAAGCGCACGGCGCAAGATCATTTGTAGCGACTTGGAAGGACTGTATTGCAGGATCAGGTTGTCATATATCTTCGATACTTCAGGCGCGGGCGGGCGCGCTGAAAGGAAGACCTGGATCTTTTCTGGCGCTGTCGTCGAACTCAAAGCATCCACGGTCAGCATCGATTGCTGATCAGAGCTGTGACAACGCTTGGCGGTGGCTGGGGCAGGTCGTCGATCTTCCTCGTCGAGATTTTCAGGCGGCTGCGGCAGGGTCGAGTTTTGGGTGGCAACAGGCAAAGAAGGATGGACGATTTCGGGTCGAGCGGCGGCAAGCCGCCTGGCCTCCCCGACAGACAAAGCGGGTTTGCGAATTCCCATCTTCACCCCTCCAGGGCTTCGCTAACCAATTTGGAGATAGTGACGAGTTCCTCCATGGCGATTCTGAGATTCCGTTCGAGGAGGCGCATTGTCGGATCGGTTCTCATATTCAGCAATGTGAGATGCAACATGCCACGTTCCTTCATCGCGGCAAATGCGTCTCTCTCGTGCATGGGAGACTGTACAACTGGAAGGCTTGCGAGCATGTCCGACATCGCGCGCTGCGATGTGGTCAATCGACCAACCGGCACGCGTTGGCGCAATACGGCTGTCGGAATTGCCAAGTTCTCGCTCAGCAGCAGTTCAATGACATAGCGGTAGGTCGACAATGCTTCATCGATATCGAGCGGAGTTAACATGGTCGGGATCAGAAGCAGGTTTGAGCTGGCAATGATCGTGTTGTTGAGTTCGCTCGAACCACCATGCGTATCGGCCAGCGCATAATCAAATCCCTGGAGTTCGGCGTCCTCATAGGCCGCCTCAAGGAGTGCCATTTCCTCGGCGGCGTAGACTTCGCAGAAGGAGCCCCAGGTATTGCTGCGAAGGGCGTTTTCTTTCCATCGCGTTAGTGGTCGGTTTTCATCAGCGTCGAAGAGAGCCAATCGTTTGCCGTCACTTGCAAAGGCGGCGCAAAGACCCATGAGTGCCGTGGTTTTGCCGGCTCCTCCCTTGAAGGAGCAAAATGTCAGAAGTTTCATGTCCTTATCCTGTCGATTTTGTGAAGCGGAAGTGCGTCTGTACTTTTATTTGTGTGTATGATTTTGCGATCATTCATGAGTAATGTAGTAATTACCTGATTTTATATTTCAATTTTATTGTAATATAATTTCAATTGTAATAATATAAAAATAAATATCCCTTATGTGTTCTTGATTTCGTTTTGTATATGGCTAGATTCCCATCTGCCACGACGAGGAAATGCTACGGCGGGGCAAGTTCAGATCTTTCCGTCTTCTATGGAGGAAGCTATGTCGCAAGGCAGTAGGCCCACCTCAAGTGACATTGCCGTCAACCAGCGCGAATGCGTGAAGGTTGAAGGCTTCAAGGTCGTCAGTACCCGATTAAGATCGGCCGAATATGAGAGTTTTTCTCATCAGGCACGCTTGCTGGGCCTCTCCGACAGCATGGCCATACGGGTTGCGGTGCGCCGCATTGGTGGCTTTCTTGAAATCGACGCAGAGACTCGTCAAAGGATGGAGGCCATACTACAATCCATAGGAACACTCTCAAGCAACATTGCCGCGCTGCTATCTGCCTATGCCGAAAATCCGACAATGGATTTGGAGGCTTTGCGAGCTGAACGTATCGCCTTCGGTAAATCTTTCGCTGACCTCGACGGCTTGCTCCGTTCCATTTTGTCCGTATCACGGCGGCGGATCGACGGTTGCTCGCTGCTGAAAGACGCCTTGTAGCACTGACGTAGCACTTGGCGGGGAACATATTCGATGCCCGATCGAGCTCAAGTTATCATTCGCATTGTGCCGGGAGGTGGCACCAAGACCCTTCAACAAATTATCAATCAGTTGGAGTATCTATCCCGGAAGGGCAGGCTGGAGCTGCAGCGTTCAGCCCGACATCTCGATATTCCCCTGCCACCGGATCAAATCCACGAACTTGCCCGAAGCTGGGTTCAAGAGACTGGAACTTATGACGAAAGTCAGCCAGACGAGGAAAGGCAACAGGAGTTGACCACCCATATTATTGTAAGCTTCCCCGCCGGTACAAGCCAGGTAGCGGCTTATGCGGCGAGCCGGGAGTGGGCAGCCGAGATGTTTGGGTCAGGCGCAGGGGGGGGCCGATACAACTATCTTACGGCCTTCCACATCGATCGCGACCACCCACATCTGCATGTCGTCGTCAATCGGCGCGAACTTTTAGGACACGGCTGGCTGAAGATATCTCGGCGCCATCCCCAACTGAATTACGACGCCCTGCGCATAAAGATGGCCGAGATTTCACTTCGTCATGGCATTGCCCTCGATGCGAGCCGACGAGCAGAACGTGGCATCACCGAGCGGCCGATCACTTATGCCCAATATCGGCGCCTTGAGCGGGAGCAGGCTCGCCAAATCCGTTTCGAAGACGCGGATTTGGAACAGTCGTCGCCGCAAGGAGATCATCCAGAATTCAGCCAACCTTTCGATACATCCCCATTTGAAGCATCCGCGGGCGGACCGGAGGACATGCCTCGGCCCAACAATCGGCAGAATGAGTCGCAAGTTCATCTCCAGGAGCCAGCTGGTGTCAGCAACGAAGCCGGTGTCCTTGTGCGGGTTGCATTGGAGACGGAGCGCCTTGCTCAACCATTCGTTTCCGAAACCATTCTCGCGGACGACATAGGGAGCGGCTCTTCGCGTGTTGCCGAGGGCCGTGTGGAGAGCGCAAACCGCACTCCCGATATTCCTCGCGCAGCAACTGAAGCTGCCACGCACACGACACACAACGGGCAGCGGCGTGCAAAGCGTCCTCATGATGACGACGGAGGGCCGAGTGGAGCAAAACGTGTGACATTGGAAGGCATCGCGGTTGGGCCCCAGGCGAACGCCGGCGAACAGGATGGCAGTAGTGGCGCCTTAGTACGGCAAGCTGGAACGTCTCGGCCATCTCCACCGACGGCCACGACGCGGGCCAGCACCGCAACCGATTCATTGTCTGCTACAGCCCACCTCCAGCAACGGAGAGGTGTCCCTTCAAAGCGTCCGCGTGAAGATGATGATGGAGAACCGAGTGAACGCAAACGCGAGAGAGATGAGCGCAGCAAGGACGGGCGTGGGGGAAATAGGAGATAGAGAAGGACCGAGTGATGGCAAATGAAGAGTTCACCAGACACTATGCGTGGCCCGTTCCTGTGGCTTCGAATGATGAAGGGCGTGGGACCGCGCGGATCCCCATCCAGGCACAATCAATCGTTGCTGGAGAAGACGGTCGGGACACTTCGGTCCCAACGGCTTTGTCGCGACCGCCAATTGAAGATATGCCGCACGGCGTCCAAGAAACATCGGCGAGTGGCGGACGACTGGGAGCGGCCCGTCTGCGGGATCCCGTAATCCCGCCAGGAATATCCGAAGCCCGCACGGACCTATCCGCAATTTTGCGGAAAAAAAGCGGTTCTTTCCGCACCGGTATGCAGTATCTGCGTGAGCTTGAACGGGAAAATCTTAATAAACAAGATAGGGAAGCCAGTGCGTTGCCAGATTTAAGTGCAAGGGGCATAAAGCGACCGCGCGAAATTGAGTATCCCGGCAATGCAAGCGGATTAACCATAAAGAGGAAAGACGGCTTAGGCATAGAGATCAATACTATCTCGGCATCTTCGCCCGTGAACCGGGCCGCGCATTCGTCGAACTGGCAAGGCGCGCCGGAACCGGGCGTGTACAATGCTCAGCCATCGGCAGATAGAGCACAGAAATCTGCGCAGGAAAGTTCGACGTTTCCCGATGGCACTCCTGGTTCCGCTCTCTATTCAGGCCCACTCGCAGAATGGTTCGAGAGGGATACTGGCAGCGAGACGACCAGGAATTCAGGCAACACCATTTCGTCACCGCTCCGAGGGCTGGAGGAGTTCGGCGATTCCGCGGACAGCCGGTATAGTGGGCGCGAAGCTCAGAGCCTTTCAGTTACCGTAACAACGCCTAATTCGAATGCTGAGGCAAGTTCTCATAGCGCACACACTGAAACTCTCGACGATGTCAGCAGTGACCGCTCGAGCGAACAGGGGAGGGGTGCCCTTGGCGCCGCAATCCTTGGATCCCATCATGACCTTTCACCGCGTGCGCAGAAGTTATCACAAACAAACCGCGATTCCCCTGAACTGACCGACGCCGACCTGGCAAAAGTCGATGCGGTGTTCGAATCTCTCTCCAAGGGGCCCCCGGCCGGGGAGAGCGCCGCACCGGACTTGCGTGAGCGCGGACCAGGCGGCGCTTTCCAGAAAGAAGGCGTGTCCGACAGGGCGAACGGGGTGCCCACTAACTGGGAGGTACCTTTTGGTCGCGGTGGCGGGCATTCACCGCAAGCGCTGAGGTCCTCAGGAGTGGAGCTCGATGACTTCCCTGATTTCACCGAGGCCGAACTGGCAAAAATCGACGCACTAGTCGAATCTCACTCCAACAGATCTTTATCAGTGCGAAATATAGTACCAGATTTGCGCGGAGCGGGAGCAGACAACGTCTTCCGGAAAGAGGGCGTTGTCGAACGCGCGGAGAAGATGCCGATCGATAGTGTGAGTCTTACCAGACTGAATGGCGAGCGTTCACGTTCACCGAAGACATCGCAAGCAAGCCTTGAGGATTTCCCCGATCTAACCGATGCCGATCTGGCCCATATCGAAGAGTCGGAGCGGATCGCAAGAACTGCTGTTGAAAAGGGGAAGCAAAAAATCTCGACCGAAGCCGATACGCGGTTTGATTTGGGCAACTCTTCTGCACCCCGGGTTAGCCCTCGATCGGTTACCCCGTTGGTTCCCAATGCCAATCAGCCGATTACATCGTGGTTCTACGAGGCACAAAAGACTTGTGACAAATTGGTAGAGAACACTTACGTGACGCCGGCCGTTGACAGTTCTAGGGCGCGAAATGACGTCGAAAACACCGCTGCCAGGCTTGGTGACCCTGCTCCTGCTTTGGGGCATGACAATCTTGGTAGAACTCGCGCGTTAACGCCCGTTCGCGACGTGATGTCTAGACCCAGCGCGGACCGACAACTGGCTAGTCATGCGGCAGAACATTCGGCAATAGACGACATTTGGAAACGGGATGACCGTGATCGCAGGACACACCCTTATATGAGAGGATTGGATTCGCGTTCACGTGAAGGTTACGGGCGGTAAAGGCTGTGTTGTTCGCAGCAACACCCAAATCAAAAGCTCAATTTGCGATCGATCGAAGAATCTCGGTGAAGTGATGAATTCGAGCAAGACTACGCCCCAGCGTTTAGCTGTCAGCATCGTATGTTCGCTGGCAGCCGGTTTTTGCGCGGCAAGTCTCTATGTAACATTTCGCCATGGTTTCAATGGCGAAGCGATGATGACGTTTAGCGTCTTCGCCTTTTGGTACGAGACCCCGCTCTATATGGGTCATGCGACCCCCGTCTTCTATTGCGGTTTAGCCATTGTCGTCTCGACGTCTATTGTTGTGCTGTTAAGCCAACTTATCATATCGTTTCGCAATCACGAGCATCATGGCACGGCTCGTTGGGCGGGATTTGGCGAAATGCGGCACGCCGGTTACCTGCAGCGCTATAATCGTATCAAGGGGCCGATCTTTGGCAAGACGTGTGGCCCTCGTTGGTTCGGCAGCTATCTGACCAATGGCGAACAGCCTCACAGTCTTGTTGTCGCGCCAACGCGCGCCGGCAAAGGCGTTGGCGTCGTTATTCCGACGCTCCTAACCTTCAAGGGTTCGGTGATAGCCCTCGACGTCAAAGGCGAGCTTTTTGAGCTGACTTCCAGAGCACGCAAAGCGGGCGGCGACGCCGTTTTCAAGTTCTCACCTCTGGATCCAGAGCGACGGACTCATTGTTACAATCCCGTCCTCGATATTGCAGCTTTACCGCCCGAGCGGCAGTTTACCGAGACGCGCCGCCTCGCCGCAAACCTCATCACGGCCAAAGGCAAGGGAGCGGAAGGCTTTATCGACGGCGCGCGGGACCTTTTCGTTGCGGGCATCCTTACCTGTATTGAGCGCGGTACGCCAACAATTGGTGCGGTCTACGACTTATTTGCTCAACCTGGAGAGAAGTACAAACTTTTTGCGCACCTCGCGGAAGAAAGCCGAAATAAAGAGGCTCAGCGCATTTTCGACAATATGGCGGGTAACGACACGAAAATTTTGACTTCTTATACATCAGTGCTCGGCGACGGCGGACTTAACCTGTGGGCTGATCCATTGGTTAAAGCAGCGACAAGTCGATCAGATTTTTCCGTCTATGATCTGCGTCGGAAGAGGACCTGCGTCTATCTTTGCGTCAGTCCCAACGACCTCGAGGTCGTGGCGCCATTGATGCGCCTCCTTTTTCAGCAGGTCGTGTCAATTCTGCAGCGATCACTGCCAGGTAAAGATGAGCGGCATGAAGTTTTGTTTCTCCTTGACGAATTTAAACACTTGGGGAAGCTTGAGGCAATCGAGACCGCGATTACAACCATCGCCGGTTACAAAGGCCGCTTCATGTTTATTATTCAGAGTCTCTCGGCTTTGACGGGCACCTACGATGACGCGGGCAAACAAAACTTTCTCAGTAACACTGGCGTGCAAGTATTTATGGCCACGGCCGACGACGAAACACCGACCTATATCTCGAAAGCTATCGGCGAATATACGTTCAAGGCGCGTTCGACCTCATACAGTCAAGCCCGAATGTTCGATCATAACATCCAGATTTCCGATCAGGGGGCACCGCTTTTGCGCCCCGAACAAGTGCGCTTGCTTGACGATAACAATGAAATCGTCCTTATTAAAGGGCATCCGCCTCTCAAACTACGAAAGGTGCGATATTATTCCGATCGTATGCTGAGGCGCCTTTTCGAATGCCAAATTGGCGCTCTCCCTGAGCCCGCATCTTTGATGCTTTCGGAAGGTGTCCATCGGGATGGGCAAGACCTCAGTCAACAAGCCGTCGTCACGGAGGCGCAGGGCTTAGGTGACATCGATTCGATACCTAATAATATGGAAGCCGCTACACCGCAAAACAGTGAAATGGATGACGAGCTGGACAGCCTCCCAATTGGAATTGACGTCCCCCAGGGCCTTATTGAAAGCGATGAGGTGAAAGAAGACGCCGGTGGCGTGGTGCCAGATTTCGGTGTTTCAGCTGAAATGGCTCCCGCTATGATTGCACAACAGCAGCTGCTGGAGCAGATCATTGCGCTTCAGCAACGATATGGACCCGCGTCCTCGCACTCGGTGAAATGACTTCAAGCTGCCTTTCACATTGGAATCATTCGATGCGGGGCGTCGTCAGATATTCCGGTTGTATCGAATGCGGAGCTAGACCCCGAGGTTGCCGATTAAGCAGATATCGCCATGAAACCGTCAGGAAACCCGAACGTCGATCTTAGCGGTTCGACTGCATCGTTTGCCGAAGTTCCCGCCGGAGCTACCCCTGTCCTTAATCTAATCGAGCCCAGGAACCGTCCGGCTGACGACTCGCTTGAGGGCCAAACCGATCGCGGCGAGCATCCATCTGCATCATTTGACTATGATGGCATGAAGCTTGGCGCCGCGGAGCGTGAAGCATACGAGAACTGGTGTCCATCGAACCGGCCTACATGGAAAGATCTGGTACTCAGGGCGCGCCTTGATGCAATCGACAGTTCCGCTTGGCTCCCCGATTTGGGCGAGGAGTCGCCTTTGATCTTCAGATATGAAGGGATTCCGCTGGGTGAGGGGGAACGGCAAGCCTACAAAGAATGGCAAGAGGAGGCTCAGCCCACATGGGAAGACCTCGTTGTCAACGCACGAATGGCGGAACCTGATCCTTGTGCTGACATTGCAGACGAGCACAATCCCCTCAAAGAAGGCGAGGAGTTTCGGTCTCAAGCGTCGAAACGCAAGCGGAAAAAACCGATCGACCAGGACGAGAATTCTTCTACATCGTTTTACTATGACGGGATGAGGCTCGGAGAACCCGAGCGCGAGGCATATGATAACTGGGGCAACGCGGAGCCGCCCACGTGGAAAGACCTGGTACTTAAGGCGCGCCTTGATGCAATTGACAGCTCCGCCTGGCTCTTTGCTTCAGAAGGGTCTTCCTCGACTTTTGAGTATGAGGGAATTCCACTGGGTGAGGGGGAACGGCAAGCCTACAAAGAATGGCAAGAGGACGCTCAGCCCACGTGGGAGGACCTCGTCGTTAATGCACGCATGGCAGAACTCGACCATTCTTCTTGGATTACAGACGAGCACAATTCCCTTGAAGAAAACTTAGAGTTTCGGCCCGATGCAAGACAGGCCAGCCTGAAGGACTCGACCGACCAGCGGAAGAGTTCTTCCGCGTCATTTATCTATGATGGAATGAAGCTCGGGGAACCCGAGCATGCTGCATACGAGAACTGGAGCAAACCGGAACGACCGTCATGGGAAGCCCTCATCCTAGATGCGCGCCAGGCTTCCATAGCAAGCTCTTCGGTTTCGAATTCGTTACTTGCAAAGACATCCTCGCCAGTCTTTCTATACGAGGGAATGTCGCTAGGGGATGCGGAACGTCAAGCGTATGGAAGGTGGAGGCAGCCTGCCCAACCGCGATGGCAAAATCTTGTGGTGAACGCGCGCCTTGCGGATCTTGATCCGTTGGCCTGGATTCCCGATGAACATGATCCGTTTGCGGAAGCCGAGGCGCTTAGCCCCACTTCGCAATCGAGTGACGCCAACAAGTCCAACCGCGCTTTGGGTAATCAATCAGATTCAGGCCGGCCCGCCTTCGCATATCTGGCAGCACAAGAGGCGAGTCACCTGCAATCACCGGCATGCTCACAATTGGAAACGAGGCGTGCATTAAATTTCGGGTCGCCTGGACCGGATGCAAATCCAACGGAAAGCATCGCCAAATGTAATCGTTTGGATGGCGTCAGTAAAATTAAGCGATTAGGCACCAAAGGCCGCCGGGCAGTAAACGCGACTATTCACGGCGGCAAGTTCGGTGCGCAAGGACTGTTGTCCGAAGATTGCGGACAAGCGGCTGAGCCCTCTCCGTCGGAACAAACTACTCGGCCGCGAACCGATAATATTGGTACCTATGCAAGCCGGAAAAACGAACGAGCTCGGCTGGCTACAGAGACCGGGAAATACGAATCGGAGCACATTTTCGGATTTAAGGTCGTCCACGATACTTTGCGGGCGACCAAAGAAGGCCGTCGTCTCGAAAGGCCAATGCCGGCATACCTCGAATACAAGGAGCTTCATCGGCAACACGTAGGGACAGGAAGAGGACGGACTGGACTGGTCGGGCGCGGATGGCCAGATGATGCGAGCTATCGCGCAGATCAAAGGGCAACCCTGTCGGACCCTGTTGCGTCCGCGGAAGGTGCAACAGCTTCAAATGGGTACCAGTTGAACCAGCTGGGCTACGCGCACCAGCTCGCCACCCATGGTCTCCAAAGTGAAACGCCCGATGGGGTTACCATGCCAATTCAAGTTGCGACAATTAGCTACAACTATACAGTGAGTCGTGATCCGGTCCTTTCACCACCCAGTAAAGAACAAGCGCCCCCATTGCTACACCTTGGGCCTCGTGGGCAAACGGAAGCTGTGCTTGCCCGCGAGACCGCATTGACCGGAAAATGGCCAACTCTCGAGCGTGAGTGTCAAGTGTATCAGCGGTTTTTGGCCCTGTACGACGTAAAGAAGGATCTGGACGCCAAACAACTTGGTGTACGGCAGAAAAAGCAGGCACTCGTTGCGGCGTTGAACCGGACCGCCGGCTTAATTGGCGCGTCACCTTTGGAAGCTCAATCGTCGACCGCTAAGGTTGAATATACTACCGACGAGCCCGATGAACGACGGGTTTATGATCCGCGCGATCGAGGCAGAGACAAAGCGTTCAATCGCTGACAAAGTCGCCTAGACAATGATTGTTACGGACTTCGCAATCGATTTCTTGACAGCAGTGCCATTCAACTTTTGATCCACCATCTGCTTGTCTCGTCCCTGGAAAATAATCGGCGGAGAAACGCACGACAGCTTCTATTGCCAAGCCCCGTGCGATCGATCTCATGGCATATTCCCGTTATGGTCGATTTTTCGAGGGGCCGCGCAACCTCTCTCAGCAAAGATGAAGTTCTCGCGGGCCCGCCATGGGTCTCCAGGAAAATCCAGGGCGTCACGGTCGGTAAAGAATTGAAGACTTTAAGCAAACGCGAACTTGACGCTCAAAGACTACGCGCCGCGGAGCGCGCCCTCGATAAACAAGTCTGGCAGAATCCTCCCGTTAACCCCTCCCGGTCGCAACGAGGAGATGCCAATAGTCATCTTCGAAACGAACGCGATGAGCGGCTAGAGTCGGAGATGACGATCGCGCATCAAGCCGCTTCCGTCTCCGTTGGCGAGGATCGCCAAGCTCTTGATGCCGCTCGATCGACCTTGAATGAACTGCACAACTCGCCATCGTCGGATGATAGGGCAAACTTGAGTTCGCCGAGAGCCGAAATTTGCGACCGTACAACGTATCCGCCGTCTCCATCCCATTGAATACGGATATTCCTGAGCATTGAAGTCCGTGCCAATACGTCTCCGGCAAGAGCTGGAGATTTGGCATGGCGGATGATGAGGGATTTGCTGGGCGCTTTGAGATTGTCGAGGCGCGTCGAGGAATACTATCCCCCTCGACAAGCGAAGAGTCTGATCCGTGGGGTCGAGGCCGTGCAGAACACCGTAAACGCTAACGGCGGGATCCCGAATGACCAGTCATTGTGGCATTCCGAAAGAATTACATTCACACGGCACCGGTTACTCGATCACTATCTCCTGCGGCCTTATTCGATAAAGTCGTGCTAACTCCGTGACTTGGCAAGAATTACATATGAAACGCGATATTCGTTTAATGACGGAGGCTCGGATGGTAGATTCACCGAAGGCTCAATTCTATTAGGAGTCTTGATTGTGTCCGAAGAGTGACTGCCGCTGCAGCAGCCTAGAAAGCAATGCACCGTGATGATGTTGATCGGACGGCTTTCGTCCCGCGCAGGCTACCGGCTGAAGCCGCTTACGTCGATAGTCAAGTTGACCTGGCGGCAAACCGACAACCTCACTGTGTGACTTGTTTTGAGCGACTTTTGGTTCAAGAGAAAGATGAAAACCGTCGACGATGGTGGGCTTCCGGCAAAGCATGCGCCACGTCTGAAGAGAGTTGTGCAGGAGGCCCTACACTCGCACCGGGCCATTCGGGGCCATGAAGATGGAGCAAACCTTAATTTGCACCGATAATTTTCCGTTCGATGGATTTGGGCTGGGCAGGATCGGAGCGGAAGGCACTAGGAAAATCGTAATTTCTGTAGGAGAAACAATGATATGGTGATCATCAAGCTAAATGCGAATAAAAACATGCCTGTCTTGGCGGTTGAGAAGCCGCAAGAAATTCACAAAGAGGAGTTGAGCGACCATCACCAGTCAAATGGCTTTACGAGTTTGGATCTCGAAATGATTGAACTGGAGAATTTTGTCCTTCACTGCCCGCTCCCCGAAGAAAACCTAGCCGGCTAAAAGGAGTTAGACGATGGATCCGAAGGCCGAAGGCAATGGTGAAAATATCACTGAGACCGCAGCAGGCAATGTCGAAACTTCTGATTTCGTGAATTTGAAGCGCCAGAAGAGGGAGGGCGTAAATTCCACCGGGATGTCCGAAATTGATATGACGGGTAGCCAAGAAACTCCCGAACACAACATGCACGGAAGCCCGACTCACACGGATGATCTCGGCCCGCGGTTGGATGCGGACATGCTCGATTCTCAGTCAAGTCATGTTTCTAGCAGCGCTCAAGGCAATCGGTCTGAGGTTGAAAATGAGCTATCCAACTTATTCGCGAAGATGGCTTTACCAGGCCATGATCGGCGTACCGACGAGTATATTCTTGTGCGGCAAACCGGACAAGACAAGTTCGCAGGTACTACTAAAGGTAACCTCGATCATCTGCCCACCAAGGCGGAATTCAATGCGAGCTGCCGGCTCTATAGGGATGGAGTCGGCAACTACTATCCCCCGCCCCTCGCATTCGAGAGGATCGATATCCCGGAGCAATTGGCTGCACAATTGCATAACCTGGAGCCAAGAGAACAGAGTAAACAGTGTTTTCAGTACAAGTTGGAAGTCTGGAATCGCGCTCACGCAGAGATGGGCATCACTGGCACCGACATCTTCTATCAAACAGACAAGAATATTAAGCTCGACCGAAATTATAAATTGAGGCCTGAGGATAGATATATACAAACAGAGAAATACGGGCGCAGAGAAATTCAAAAACGCTATGAGCACCAGTTTCAAGCTGGTTCACTGCTGCCGGATATCTTAATCAAGACCCCGCAAAATGATATACATTTCTCGTACAGGTTTGCGGGCGACGCTTACGCTAACAAGCGATTTGAGGAATTCGAACGCGCAATCAAAACTAAATACGGTAGCGATACCGAGATCAAGCTCAAATCCAAATCTGGGATTATGCATGACTCCAAATATTTGGAATCATGGGAGCGGGGCAGTGCGGATATCCGTTTCGCAGAGTTCGCCGGCGAGAATCGAGCTCACAACAAGCAGTTTCCGGCTGCGACTGTGAATATGGGAAGGCAGCCAGATGGCCAGGGAGGCATGACTCGCGATCGCCATGTAAGCGTTGACTACCTATTGCAAAACCTACCCAACTCCCCTTGGACGCAAGCCTTGAAAGAGGGAAAGTTGTGGGATCGAGTTCAGGTCCTTGCTCGCGACGGAAACCGTTACATGTCACCTTCAAGACTGGAATATTCCGACCCCGAACACTTTACCCAACTGATGGATAAAGTTGGTCTGCCCGTGTCGATGGGTCGGCAAAGTCATGCGAATAGTGTCAAGTTTGAGCAGTTTGACAGACAGGCAGCGGTTATTGTTGCGGATGGCCCGAACTTACGTGAGGTTCCAGATTTGTCCCCGGAAAAGTTGCAACAACTGTCTCAAAAAGATGTCCTGATAGCGGATCGCAATGAAAAGGGGCAAAGAACCGGCACTTACACTAATGTTGTGGAATATGAGCGCCTGATGATGAAATTACCGAGCGACGCAGCGCAGCTTCTCGCTGAACCGTCCGATAGATATTCACGTGCTTTTGTCCGGCCGGAGCCAGCATTGCCCCCCATCAGTGACAGCCGGCGGACTTATGAAAGCCGACCGCGCGGCCCAACCGTAAACAGTCTGTAGATTTCCTGATACCGCGTCAGTGACGAAGCCCTTTAGTTCAAAATATGCATTTGAAAGGATTCAACAATGGTCGACACGACGAAGAAGAGTGTCGCGAAGTCGCTTACGGCTGACATGCGCCGTTCTGCTAAGCGGCTTTCTAAGCAAATGCGTAAAGCCTCGCTTACTGAAGAGGAGGCAACAAGGAATCTAGCCCGGCTCGAAACGCCGGACCAGAAGCGAAAATATGTCGCCGATATGCAGATAATCGACAAGCTGGAAGACGGCTTTCGAGGCGAAATAAGCTATAAAATGCTTGGAAATAAACAGCTTCGGGTCGACAGCCCAAAAGAATTAACGCGCGAGCATGGTATAATAAGAAAAACAAGAAAGGTTCTGAAGCGTAACGCAGAGACTGGCAATGTTTACTTGGGTCTCCACGAAAAGAAGACCTGGAGGAGCGTTAGCAGCCATCTTTATGCCGAGGACGGTACACTTCGCGCGAAGCATGTGAAATACAAAGACGGACGCTTTGAAGAAAAATGGGAACGAGACGAAAATGGCCTGCTGTTCCGCACGCAGTTTGTCAACCGAAATCGGCTATTTCAACCTATTTCCGAGAAGGTCAGCACACCCTACCGGAGCGGACCGGAAAACCGGCTCTTTCGTGAACTAACCCGTCGAAAAGGTTCCAAGCAGGAAACTTTTGAGCGGGACGAAAAAGGCAACCTCGAGCTCATCGGCAGCAAACGTCTCGGCTTTTCCAAGAATTCGACGAAAGCCGTGGATCGTCAGACCTCTCAGACGACAATTCGAAAACTTGGTGGCGCATTCAGCAAATCTTATAGATCCCTGCTAGACACAGAGGGCAACGAACTTGGCCGAGATATATCGAGTCATCGACGGCTCTTCAACAAGCGATCGGCTGTCTACGATGAGGCTAGCGGGCAATTGACGAGCACCAAGCATACGTTCGGTAAGATCTACAAGAGTGAAACAGCGTATTTGAACGCTGATATCAAAAAAGTCTCAAAAAAGATACTCGGCGTGACGGTTCGTCGGAAACTGACGACGCTAAGTGAACAAGAACACGACGCTCAGAAGCTGCGAAATTCGGAATCCATTGAGCATAGGAAGGCTTGGCAAGAGCGCGCAGTTATCCCTAGATCGCCTCCACGGGAGACGGCAAATGTGGATTCGGCGCCGCAGTCGCATCTGGTCAACTCTCTTAGAGACGGCCGTCGTGATGAGGCTGAGCCTAGGGTTGTGCCTGCAAAAGACCGACGATTTGATGGCGTTATACAAAATTCACCCTTGTTTCGGCAACCGAACTCCGAGCGACGGGTCGGTTCCCAAACACTACCTCCATCGTCAAATGTGCGTGCCTCAGATCCAGTTTTTCCAAGGGAAGGCGCTAAGTCGGAAAAAGGGCCAGTGGCGGTCAATCTCCAGCGTGATAATGAAAGGGAAAAGCAAGAGGAAAAAAACCTCAGTGAGAGGCGGGGAAATCTCTTCCGGTCAAGCCGGTCAATAACAGAGATGTCGTTTCCCGGATCGCCGGAAAGAATAACGATGTTAGGTTCGCGGCGGGCCTCGATAAACCCATCCGCCGATCCGCAATCGCCGGTCGGCAGAACGGATTCCCAAGCGCCGCCGATGTCCTTATTTCCGATCAATAATCATCAGTCGGATCCAAACGAGCAAGAGCTCTTGAGTTTCCTGCATAGCGTGCCAGTCCCGCCGCCTTTGGAAGTACATGGCGCACCAGGCGGGCGTGTTGAGGACAGCCTCCGTGGAGCTTCCGGAGACAGCCTGGTGCGAACGAGTTCAGTGTCGGAGAGTGTGTTCGATGAACATTCGCAAGGGCCTTTGGAACGCGATCACTCGACCAATGCGACAAGTGAGCGCTTTGATCCGCAGGCTTTGTTTGGCGAACCGGGCTTGTCGCGCGTCTCAGAAACACGACCAGAACTCTCGATGCAAGGCGACCATTTGACAAATTCGGAACAGCAAGCGTTACTGGATGAACTGCTTAGTGTGCCATTACCGGGTCCTTTGCCGAAGGCGGATCATGAGCGACCGAGGGTTTTGGAAAGCTCACGGAGCCGAGAGCGCTCCATGTCAGGAGGGCTTTCACTTTAGAATGAAATTACCGATTCAAGTGTCCACCCAGTGGCTTGATTGAAACAGGCCAAGATGTGCGGAACACACCACTTCGAGGTGGTGCTCGAGGAATAGTTCAGAGTTGTGACATCCCGCTGCGCAGCCTCTACGCATATTAGATGACTCTGCGAGAACGTTTGTGTAGCTTGCAATGTAGCTATGTTGAACCGCCAGCCCATAGGAGCAATGCCGTGAGTGTCTCATCAAAGCCCACCTGCCGTGTCGTGCGGCCCCGCGATACCTATGCCGGAAAACAGGGCTTCAGCGTAACCGATGTCCTACCCCCCCGTTGTTCTCGCCGCCCTAATCTGTGATCGGCTTTCCATGGACGAGCAACGGGAGTTTCTCCATGGAGAGTACATTGGAGTTTCTCACAACCAGGAAGTCTGGACGTGAGATTCACCGGCATTGGCCGGACGAGGTCAAGGCGCAGATCGTTTCGGAAAGCTTGAGACCTGGCGCGCGATGGTGAATGAGGGCGCCGAGCGCTATGGATTGCGGGCGAACCGCCTTTCGACTTGGCGAACGATGGCGCGGCAGGGCAAGCTTGTTCTACCTGCACCCGATGACCCAGTGGAGTTCGCAGCGGTAGTCATCGATCCACCCGTTGCGGAGCCGCTGATCAATAAAACTAGCCGCCCTGAGATCATCGTCGGCGCTGTCACCATCCGCCTGGAAGAAGGTGCGTCTGCCGCCCGCATTGCCGCTATTGCGCGTGCCTGCGCGGTTCCGGCATGATCTTTCCGTCGAACCGCGTACGGATCATGGTCGCGAGCAAGCCGGTCGACTTCCGTAATTATGCGGCGATGATAATTATGCAGAGTCGATGACGCAATTCTATAGATTATGTATTCATTATAGCTGCTTAGTTAAAATGCGCAGGCGCGGTCGCTCCACATAATATGCTCCCTCACGATGGGTTCACCCTGTGAGGAGAGTAACATGGATGCCAATAGTCGTAATCACCGGTTCCTCGATCCCGGCCCTTTGTCGTCATGGATCGATCGGTTCGCAGATGAGCTTGCCGCTCAGAGGTATACGCCGCTGACCATTGAAGGCTACACGGCCTCGGCTCGTCATTTCGCAGCTTGGCTTGATAAATCGGGGATCTCGATGGACGTCATCGATGGTGATGTCGTTCGTCGCTTTGCCGAACATCGCTGTCGATGTGCCGGTGGGCGACAGTGGCTGCGGGTCTCGCCAAAATACTCTCGCCGTGCCGGGAGGTTCGTTGTTTTCCTGCAAGGGGCAGGTGTCGTATGTCCACCCCCGAAGATCGCGTCGCCATATCCCCTGCTTGACGGCTATCAGAGCTGGTTGCGCGTCCACCGAGGACTGTCGGAACGAACGATCACCCGTCACCTTCGCGACCTCCATAAGCTCTTGCCGGTGCTCGGCGCGGCGACCCTCGACTATGATGCCGCCCTGATCCGTAACGTTGTCCGGGAGTGGCGCGAGCGAACCGGGCCAGCTAATCTGAGGACCATAACAAGCGCCTTGCGCAGCTATCTCCGCTACCTCGCGGGTGCCAGCTTGTGCCGTCCCAACCTCGATCACGCCATTCCCCCGGTCTTGCAGTGGCGCCTTTCATCGTTGCCGCGGTATCTTGCAGCCACCGAGGTTGAAAGCGTCATTGCATCCTGCGATCAACTCAGCAGAGGCCAACTGCGGGACCGGGCAATCCTGCTTCTATTAGCTCGTCTTGGACTGCGGGCCGGGGATGTGGCCGGACTCAGGCTCGACGACATCGAATGGACGTCAGGTATGCTGCGCCTAAGTGGCAAAGCGCGCCGGCAAGTTCGGCTGCCATTACCGCAGGACGTCGGTGATGCACTTCTCGCATACATCGAGCAGGAACGGCCGCGCGTGCCTCAAGAGGCGGTCTTTCTTACAATGATTGCTCCCTTCCGGTCATTTTCACAGTCCAGTCATGTCTCCACGATCGTAGCGCTGGCGCTAAAACGTGCGGGCATTTCAGATCCCCCGTCGTCGGGAGCGTGCTTGCTGCGCCACTCGGCGGCAACCTCGATGCTCCGCGCGGGGGCCACACTCGAAGCTGTTGGCACGGTGCTGCGTCACCGTTCGATCGATATGACCGCACATTACGCTAAGGTCGATGTCGCGATGCTGGAGCAGGTTGCCCAGCCTTGGCCGGGAGAGCTCCCATGCTGAGTCAGCTCCTCGCCGACCATGCGGCGCTGCATCAAGCCCTGGGATTCAAGTTTAGGACCCCAGGCATTCTCCTGCGCAACTTCGTCACCTTTGCCGAGCATCGCGGTGAGCATTTTATAACGACAGCAACCGTGCATGAGTGGGCGCTACAGGCGCCTTCACGCGAACAACGTCGCAACCGCCTATTGGCGGTCCGTCGCTTCGCGCTCTCGCTGCATGCCGAAGATTCGCGCCACGAAGTTCCCTCCGCTGATCTTTTCGGCCGCGCAACTCGCAATCGCCGCACGCCCTACATTTATAGTCCCGGGGAGATCCGACAGCTGATAGACGACGCTCAGCGACTTGGCCCTGACGGTTCAATCAGGCCGCTCACCTACGCCACGATGTTCGGGCTGATTGCCGCGACGGGCATGCGTGTTTCGGAGGCGATCGCCATTCGATTGCCGGATGTGACCGACGATGGGTTGATCATCGCCCAGACCAAGTTCAAGAAGAGCCGGTTGCTGCCGCTCCACCCGACCACCCGACGCGCTTTGGACGGATACCTCGCCACTCGCCTGAAGGCAGCAAGTCAGAGCGATGCGCTTTTCATATCGCATCAGGGAACGCCGCTCGCTTATCCGACAGTGATAACGGTCTTCTTGCAGATTATGCGATCGATCGGGTTGCGAGGGGCTGCAGGATCGCGAGGGCCGCGGATTCACGATCTTCGCCACACGTTCGCCGTCCGCTCTCTCGAACACTGTGCGCACGATTCCCAGGCGGTCGCGCAGCATATCACCGCACTCAGTACCTATCTGGGGCACGCCCATGTAACCGATACTTACTGGTATCTCCAGTCAACGCCGGAGCTGATGACGCATATGTCGGCAGCCGGCGAGACATTGCATCGAGGAGTGACGGCATGACCCAACTTGCCCAGCACCTCACCGCCTTCCTGCGCGAACATCTTCCCCGGGAACGACGTGCAAGCGTTCACACTTGCGATGCCTATGCCTATAGCTTCCAGCTGCTGGTGACGTTTGCCGCGCGACGATTGAGCAAGCGACCGTGTCTGCTGCAGATCGAAGATTTCGACGTACCGATGATCCTCACCTTTCTCGAACACATCGAAGAAACGCGTGGCAACAAGGCCCGTTCGCGCAACGCCAGGCTGGCGGCCGTGAAGTCCTTCTTCCGCTATCTCGAGCATCGCGTACCCGCAGTGCTGGATCAGGCCTTTAGGGTGCACGCTATTCCGATGAAGAAGATTGACGAGGCGCTCGTGGCTTCGCTTTCGCGTGCCGAAGTGCAAGCGCTGCTTAGTGCACCGGATCGGCGGTCATTATCAGGCATTCGGGATCGAGCCATGCTGCATCTGGCTTTCGCCGGCGGGCTGCGCGTTTCCGAACTCGTTGGACTCACCCTCGACCAGTTCGACGGACGGTCACCCGCTAGCATCCATATCATCGGCAAAGGACGTCGAGAGCGCGTGCTACCGCTCTGGCATGAGACTGCAGCCGCGATCCGCGCCTGGATCGCGGTCAGACCCAAGAATGGCGACACGGCGCTCTTCCTGAACAACGCTGGTAGGATGATGACCCGCTCCGGTTTCGAATACATCCTCGAAAAGCACGCCACCGCCGCCGTCAGCGTCGCGCCCACGTTGGCGACGAAGTCGATATCGCCACATGTCCTGCGCCATAGCTGCGCAATGCACATGCTTCAGGCGACGCGCGACATTCGCAAAGTAGCGCTGTGGCTGGGTCACGCCACTCTCCAGAGCACGGAGATCTACCTGCGAGCTGACCCGTGCGTATTTCGGGAGAACGGGACAGTCGTTTCAGTAAATCGCGGACAGTGGTTTCACTAATTCCGGGACAGCATGATGTGGTCGATTTTCGCCTGCCTGGTTGAAGTCATGAGAGATTGATTTCTCCGTTTTCAGCGCCGGTCAAGTGGGATGGTGTTTTTTGCCGTCGCATGCTGTCGCCTTCAAGGGCAATGCGGTGCGCATTGTGGATGATCCGATCGAGGATTGCGTCTGCTATTGTCGGTTCTCCTATCATGTCGTGCCACTGGGCGACGGGAAGCTGCGCGGTGATGAGCGTCGATTTCCGGCGATAGCGTTCCTCGAAGATTTCCAACAAGTCGAGGCGCTGTTGATCGGTGAGCGTGTGCGTTCCCCAGTCGTCGAGGATCAGCAACGGGACGCGGGCGAGTTTATCGACCAGCCGTGGAAAGCGACCGTCGAGCCTGGCAAGGCTAAGGTCTTCGAACAGACGCGGCATGCGCAGATACAGGATGGAATGATCGAGCCGGGCAGCTTGGCGACCGAAGGCGCAGGCAAGCCAGGTTTTTCCCGTGCCGGTCTGGCCTGTGATGATCATATTCTCATGCGCCTTCAGCCATGCCCCTTGCGCAAGCGACAAAGTGTTGCGGCGGTCGAGACCACGATGAGCGGCAAAGTCGATGTTCTCGATGCAGGCATCGGGAAAGCGGAGCTTTGAAGCTGCAAGCCGGTTGGTCAGGCGCTTGTCGGATCGCAGAGCCGTTTCCCGATCAAGCATCAGGCCAAGCCACTCGTCACGGCTGAGATCGCTGCTGTTGTTCTGAGCGGCAAGTTCGCGATAGGCCGTTGCCATTCCGGCAAGGCCAAGGGCCTGCATCTGTTCAAGAGTTGGATGTGTCAGCATGGGTCTTTCCTTTTCCTTCACTGGTAATAGGAGCCACCGCGGATGTTGGTGTGCGGCGGGGTGGGTTTTGCCGAATCGATCTGGGGTTTGGTCCGATCGAGACCGGATTTGAGAATGGCGGCGACAGAGGAATAGGTGATGGAGTTTATGACCAGCGCCCGCTCACAAGCCGCTTCCAGGCGATCCGTCTCATAACGGCGGGCAAGGGACAGAATGCCGAAAGCCGAGCGATATCCCTGTTCGGGATGAGGACGATCGCGCATCACCCGCTCGACCAGAATGGCAGTGTTCACCCCGATCCTTGCGGCTTGGTTCAAAAGTGATGCCGGCGTCGTGTTGGCATAACGCTGGTGGGATTTGGGCATGTGCTCGTTGATTGTGACATGCCCGGATCGCTGAGAACGCCTGATATGGCTGGCAATCCGCTTGTGATCGAGGAATATCTCGACCACCCGATGGGTAAGACGCACATCAACTTGTCGGCCGATCAAGCGATGCGGCACAGAGTAGAATGTCTTGTCGACTTCGACGTGGTAATCGGGATGGACCTTTGCCGATTTCCATTCCGCATAGTCGAATGGCGTCGCTGGCAGCGGCGCAAGCGCCTTTCTCTCCACCTCCTCGAACAGATCTCGGCGCGACTTGCCGATATGGCGCATCGGGCGGTTGTTCAAGTCGTCAAGCAGAACCGAGATCGCGGCGTTTAGATCAGACACGCTGAAGAAGCGCCGGTTTCTGAGGCGAGCCAGTATCCAACGCTCGACGATCAGCACGGCGCCTTCGACCTTGGCTTTGTCACGCGGCTTGCGGCTTCTGGTCGGCAGGATGGTCGTATCATAATGTTCGGCCATGGCAGCGAAGGTGGCGTTGAGCGTGGGCTCGAACCACAGAGCCTTGGCAACGCCTGCCTTCAGATTGTCGCACACGATCGCCTTCGGGACGCCGCCGAAGAAGCTCAGTGCGCGTTCCTGACCCTCGATCCAGTCCGGCAGTTTCTGGCTGAAGCTGGCATAAGCGAATGTCAGTGACGAGGCGGGAAGCATCGCCACGAAGATTTGCGCAGAGTGGATGACGCCGGTCGAAGGGTCGGTGATGGGGATGGTGTGGCCGGCGTAATCCGTCTGCATCACCGCGCCCGCCTCATGGCGGTTGCGGAAGGTTGCGTGAGCGCGGCGTTCGAAGGCGGCAAAACGGTCGCAGAACCATGTGTAGCCGTAGCCGTCGGGATGGCTCGCCCTGTATTCCTGCCACAGCAGCGTCAGCGTCACACCCTTGCGCTTCAGCTCGGCAGAAACGGACCGCCAATCCGGCTCGACCAGGTCTTGTGGCGGTCGACCAACCCGCCGGAAGAGATGTCGCTCCAGCGCGGCATCGTCATCGAGACCCGCAGGTAACGGCCAGACCGAAAGGCCGGTCTCCTTCGCTCGCAGCAGATACGTCGCCACAGAGGTTTTGCTGATCTTCAGGCGTTCCGAAACGGCGCGAACCGAAAGGCCCTGTTCATGCGTCAGCCGCAGTATCGATCGAATGTCTTTCACTGTCGTTCGTCTCGCTTGCTTCCGTCTTGGCATGGCCCCTCTCAACCGATGATGAGGAGGCAATCTGCCAGAACGGCGCTTGCGAAAATCGACCTAAATCTGCATCCGAGACTGTCTCGGAATTAGCGGAATCGCTGTCCCGTATTTACTGAAATCGCTGTCCGCGAATTACCGGAAGCGCTGTCCCGAGATTAGTGAAACACGCAGACCCGACCGAAAAACTCGAGATGCTCAACGCTTTGGTGCCACTCGGCATCAAGCCAGGCAAATTCCGCCCGCCGGATAAACTGATCGCGATGCTTGCCACGCGATAGCGCATAGTTATGTGGAGCCGATGGATGTCAAGAAGTCGCCCAAGGCGTCCATCGACGTCATCGACTCCGCATAATTATCATCGCCGCATAATTGCGCATGTCCGTATAGCCCGTGGCCAGCCAGACCTTCACACCACTCGGAACCGGGATCATCGCAGACCCAATACGCAATCGAGAATCCGGCCAAGCGCGTCCGTGTCGATGTCGCTTTCCACGCGGACACGCCGACCCCGACCTAGTTCGATTGTTACATCACTGCGCTTCCGACGAGGAAGGAATTTGGTGGGTGGTTCCGGCTGAGCGGGGGAGACTGTCGAAGCGGCCTCGGACACGATTACCGGCACCAAAGCCGCAGTGTCAGATCTTGGCTCCTCGATCCGACAAAGCTCTTTGCGCCAACGGAACAACTGGCTGACATGGATGCCGGCCGCGCGGGCAATCTCGGAGATGACCGCGTCTGGCTCAAAGCACGCAGCGACGAGCCGCTCTTTATCTTCGCGTGACCAACGCCGACGGCGCTCCACAGACGTGATCACCTCAATTGGATGCTTCGCCATATGACTACTCCTAGTGTTACCACTAGGACTGGCAGTCAGCAGGCCGTCATCGCAAGACGGCCTTCACCGTGGGCTTACATTCCAGGTAGGCGTGGCTGAAGTCGATCAGGGCTACGACATCCGGATGATTGACGGCTTTCACCGTTGCGGCAACTTCGGCCGGAGTCTGACGATACTGGCCCGGCTCCGTTGTGAAAATATTCTCAAAGGCGATGCGAATACCGTACGCTTTGGCATGCTCGCCCGATTCGAGCAGCGCTTCGCATTGACGCTCGTCAGCGCCGGCGCGTTGAGCGATCTGATCGGCGCGCAGAAAGCCCGCGTGCTGGACGAGAACGCGGGCGTCGATGCTGTCGCAAATCTCGACCCGTGCCTTTGCAGCATCGACCTGGTGCCGGCGCGTTGCCGGGTCCATGAAGTTCGAGGACACGAGGCCGTGCACGGTATAGCGGAAGGAAAACGTCTCAAGAAGGGTTCTGAGCCGATCGGCACGCTCTTTGACGATGCGGCCACCTGCGATCAGATCGAGGCTGGAAAGGGCGAGTTCGACCGTGTCGACGCCGATTGCCTCAAGGCGGCGCAGCTCTCTCTCGAGGCTGTCAAGCTCGCCGTCCGTCGATGCCGTATTGAAGCCCGTTGCGATAATATTGTTCATAATGATTTCCAGTTCTGAGGCGCTTAATCCGCTTTGGAGGCGACGGCGGCGGCCCGTTGGATTTCTCGTTCTTCGAGCCTCGCAAAGAGGCCGCGTAGCTCCGGCTCGCCGACCGCCGATGCCGCCAGACGGGGACTGAACCATTGAAGCTCGCGTTGATGGCGTTCCGGAAAGTCGTCTTCCATCCGCTGGACATCGAGAAGATGGACCTGGACCATTGCCGGAATGAACTCGCCGTCACCAAGCCTCTTCACGTAGGTGTAATGACCCCAAGCCTTTTTTCGGACGCGTCCCCGGACACCAGCCTCCTCCCAGGCTTCCTGGCTTGCGACCTCATGCGGCTTCTTTTTCGCCATTGGCCAACCTTTGGGTATACCCAGCGCCCGGTACCCCGGCTGGTAATAAGGAGAACCTCGATTGGGCCTGAACTGTCATCGGTTCGCCGATAGCAAATAGCGGCGTACTGGGTCCTGATTTCGCCGGTCCAGAGCTTGTCAGCTACCATTGCCAGTCGTGCTAAAGCTGTTTGTCCTGCAGGTTCACCGGGCATGGCGTGATCCACCCTCGAATTGAGAAAGCGTAGCGGTCATCCCTGGCGCGGGTGCCGACGCGTTCAACGAACTGAATATTCCTTTCCGATGCAGGATTCCTTCGAAACAAGAACCGCATCCGGCTTTTGAGCGGCGCCGCGGCCTGTAAAGGCGCTGCGCCACGATTGCGAAGAAGTGTTCAATCAAAGCGCCGGGGCTTCGACTACGCGGCCGCTGAGACCTTTTCGATCAGTGGGCGCACCTTGCTGAGGAATTCCTCGCTTCCGCACGCAAAACGGAGCTTCGACGAGAGATCGATCCTGTCCCAGTCGATCGTATTGGAGATGCCGAGATGGCCGAGTATCGGCAGTGCCGCCATCACATCCCAGGTCAAATCCCCGAGCGACACGTAGCCGTCGGTCTCGCCCATCGCCACTTCGATCATCGACAAGGTCGCGGCGCCGCAGAACCGGAAGCTGATCTTCAGATCATCCGAAATAAAGCGGCTGAAACCGGTCGAGGCACGCGACATATCAAGCGCTGGCAGCGGCTTGATCGGTTGACCGTTCAACCGTGTTGGAACGGTCTTGCCGCCGACCAGAATCAGATCTCGAACAGGTGCATAAATCACGCCGAATGACGGACGACGGTTCTCGTACAGACCAATCGAGATCGCCCAATTCTGGCCGCCGCGGACGAAGTTGAATGTTCCGTCGATCGGATCGATGACCCACACGCGCCCGGAGGCGCCAGGAATCTCGCCACTTTCTTCACCCATGATGCCATCATCGGGGAACGCCTCCCGCAAGCTGCCAATCAGGAATGCCTCAACGTCCTTGTCGGCCTCGGTAACGAGGTCGAGGTGTCCCTTTGTCTCGACGGGAAGGCTCGACAGGGAACGAAAGTGATCGAGGGCACGCTCGCCGGCTTTGCGGGCGATCTTCTCGACAATGGCAGCGGTATCCTGCTCGGCAGACTTTGGCATATTCTGATCAGCCATTTGCTTCTTCTTTCAGCCTTGCAACCTGTGCGACATCATCTCCGAGAAACTGGTCGAGCTCCCCGTCGCGGGTTCCCTGGATAACCTGAGCTTCGACATTGATGCCGTACTGCATCAGCTTTTCATGATGTCCGGCTGGCAGGTAGCAGAATGCCGCGAAGCCCTTGTCTCGAAGCTGGCGCGCCTCGCCGCTGGCGAAGTGGTATATCTCGATGTTCATCGCATCGAGGTCGGCCTGGCGGGCAATAGCGGCAGGGTCGATCAGCCGGGAATGCATCAGGCCGACAGTCGGAACTTCGGGTCCCCGACCTGTACCATTCGGTGAGCAATGGATAGGGGAGTTGATATCGTCAACCGTTCACTTCTAAAGAAATAGCGCCACTCAGCTTCCTCAGCGGCTTTATCCAGCGATTTCCTATTATGTCGGCATAGTTCTCAAGATCGACAGCCTGTCACGGTTAAGCGAGAAATGAATAAGAAGGCTGATAATTCGGATCTCTGCGAGGGAGATGATATTTGATCACAGGCAGCAACGCTCTGTCATCGTTACAATCAACATGCTACCCTCCGCGAGATCATCCGTGTTTCAAACCCGGCAGCTTGGTTGCCGTTCTTCCGAATAGCATCGGTAACATGAGCAAAGTCTGCCGCCTTACAACGGCTCTCCCGCTGACGCCGTCCCGGACTGATGGGCTGCCTGTATCGAGTGGTGATTTTGTGCCGAGCTGCCGGTCGGGGAGCTGTTGGCTGGCTGGTGGCAGGATATATTGTGGTGTAAACAAATTGACGCTTAGACAACTTAATAACACATTGCGGACGTTTTTAATGTACTGAATTCACATCCGTTTGATACTTGTCTAAAATTGGCTGATTTCGAGTGCATCTATGCATAAAAACAATCTAATGACAATTATTACCAAGCATCAATGAGATGATGTGTGTGTCTATGTGTAAATATTGCGCGGAGTCATTACAGTTATAATTATTTTACGAGTTATTTAAAGTTATAAATACATTTATATACCAAGATATATAGACTATTATAAAATATGAAACTTATATAAGTAATTCAATATTACAGAGAATAGATAGATAACATAAATTGCTTCCTATGTCTGATATACAGGATTCTATAATAATATCACGGTACAGATTTTCCATCTTGCTCTATAACGTCGGCTCTGAACGATCATTGAGGAGTCTCGAGCCAACGTGCATGAATAGTCTCCCCCAAAGTTTGGGAAAAAGGCTCAGGAAAAAGATCAGTACGAAGGCTATCCAGAAATGAATGTTGGCGAACCCAGCAAGAAAAGTTTTTTTCGTCAGAAGCCAGTAACTCGAATTGCCCAGCACGAATAAAGTGCTTGGAAAACTTACGCCGGCGGTTGCGGTGAAAAGGCGCAACAGATCGTGCGAGCTTTGCGAATTATCCATAACGTCAACAGCGGCCCGCGCAGCTAACGGCACAAGATTGGCCGCCGCAATAAGGCCTGAATAGGCATCGGTTGGAAACGTAGAGAGGCATATCAGGCCAGCCATCGTCAGGATTGCTACTAGTATGCCTGCTTTGCCTCCCCGAGGATTGCGGTCTTTATCGTCGGCAATATGGCCGACCCACCGGAGAACCCTCAGGGCATCTTCATGGTCTTGTTTGTGGTAACCGATCTGAATACGGAGACGGTTACTCACCTCAAAGGTGTCGAGCCAGGAATAGATGATGGCGCTGGAATTCCTCAATCTTGTGTATTCAGAAGTGAAATCGGAACTCTGAGCTGTAGAAATCCTTTTCATCCGCAAGAAAGAGTATTTTAATAAATCCCGGATGTTCTTCCTGTTCTGCATCAGCATTTGCCACAGAATGCATAGTGACGCCTTCCATGCTACATCTTTGGCGGTGTGAAATGTGGTTCCCTCATGTTGGGGCATAGCAATGGCGAATAAGCCAAAAATTAAAACTGGCAATCCTCCGAGGAAGACTTCGCAAGCCAGGTGAGCGGCGAGCCTCGTGTCCGCCCAAGGATAATCAAAAATCGCAAGCACCATAAGCTGTGTTTGCAGAGTAATAGGCCCAGAGCGCAAGACGGCAACTTCCGCTCCAAGTGAGGCAGATACTATGTCGGGCAGGACAACCGCCAACTGCATTATGACCAACCAAAGCCAGAACAGACCCCTCTCCGAAAGGGGTAGGTGGCATTTTAGTTGCCACCTCATTTCTTGCGTTTGAATGGATTGCGCGCTTCGACGCAGGTACTTTTTAACTTCTTTGGGCAGGCTGGGGAGTTCAAGAATAACTCGAAAGGCGTCGTCTCTTTCCTTGCGCGCTTGAGTGGCCCAAGCGTTTCGCGTGGATAGGGGCATGCGCATGAGGATATCCGTCAAGCTGTTCTCCGAACTGGCGAATGGACGATAAGATTTGTCGGCAATATCTTCATCAGGAATGACGGCCGGTTCCGGTGCTGCTCTTAAAGCAAACGCATCTACATGGTCATGGGCCGCTGGCTGGTGCGTTGAACAAAAGATCTGCTGCATATGATGTGATACCATGCCTTCATCTTCTGGCAGTAGAGTGACGGAATGGCCTCGAATGCAGTCTGCTTCTTGGCCGACATCGGTTTCCTCAGTGATGTAAGAGTAAGGTCCTCCCAAGAAGGGTGAAGGGAGGATTTTTCTGACATGGAGGGAGTGAAGCCAGCTGCTTTTGAGCTTTCTTTCTATCGCCTCAACCGGAGTGTTCTGGTTCTCCATTGATAACTTGGCACAGCTTGAGGCATCCAGGGAATGCAAAAGCTCCTTTATTAATTGTGCTCGAATCCACCGAATAAAAATGCACCGCGTGGGTCTCGGTCCTGTTTTGGCCTATAAGTCAAAGCAGCGGCGTCGACTAGACGATAGTCAGTTGTTTTTTTAAAGGAAAACGAGTTTTCTATTCGGAAAGAAAATGTGCCGTTCGCCTAATAATGATGCCAATGACTTAATCTGTACGACGGATCGTGTAATATTATAGAGCCAAGTGCGATTCAATGAATTTCAATTGTTGGTATTTCAGCGAATTTGTATTTTTCCATTTGGAATGGTATAACAGCACGTTCATAACGTTAAAGGAAAGGGGAGGCATATACGCGGAATATTTAACTGTATCAATGAAATTGAAATATTCAATCTGGCACGCAGAACCCACATCAACAGTTTAACTCGACTCTCGGAAAGCCAGCTATCATTCGAAAATCTGTCGCTTCCTCTAGCGCCGCTGTGATTGTAGGGCGAAATGACAAACTGCGCGACGTTGCCTGAATGACTGGCTGTATGGCATGGGACGCGTTCTTGAAAGAGAGTCGCTAAGATAAACCTCTCCAACCCAACCGAAACATGGTTGCTTCCGTGTTTCGAACACAGCAGTTTCACCTCATTGCGAGACTTGTTGAGAGATTTTCAAATTTGTCGGCAGGTTCGATTGCTGACTATTGATTTACACGAAAGTGTGAAAAACAAGTCCTTATCGTGGCAGTTGGTATGATGTTCAGGAGCAACGCAATTCAAAAGTGGACCCAGGCTGTTTCACGGGTCCCATCGCGGTGCCCAAATATCTGAGTAGCATCAAAGCTCTGGTGACGGTCAAATGAATTCGTCGGTGTTCTGGGAACAAGCGTTTGAAAATGTTGATATGCTCACTTCCCACTTTGACAAGTGCGGCACGAGCGAAATAGTAACCTAAACTTTCTTTATTGCGATGTTTGACAATCACTGGGCAGGTGAGTGTTATAATAGAGGGCCACTAGCCTTCGGCCATGCACACCTCACTAATGTCTTACAATCAAAATATGATACCCTCAGGGGATGATCGCCCCGTCTTTCCGACAATTGATTTGTTCGCAAACACCTCCCTGGAAGAACTTCAGCAGAGCCTATGCGCGGCGGTCGCAAATTATAGGGATTTCCTCACTCGAAAGATTCTCCCCTTCCAGCAATCTTGGGTTGTCCGAGTCCTGTCCGAATCCGGCCTAGACGAAGAGACTCTGCGCGCAATCAAAAGCTGTGTCTTCACGCCGTGTTGCAGCATTCCTGGCGCCGTCCAGCCAGATAGAATTTGCCAACATGACTCACCAATCTACATCTACACCTCCCTGAATTTATTATCGCAATACGTCGAAGGAAAAACCCTATTGCGGTGCTATCGCAAATTTGTGCTGGCTTCATCACTCCCACCATACCGAACGGATATTCCAGCAGAGGAGCTCAAGAACGTACTCAACAGTATCTTGCCAGGCGCCTATAGCATGCCGCATGCCGTAAGCTGCTTCGTGGCCATTTTGCCCAGTAAGAAATTCACGATCAGCATGTCCAAAATCACCACCCGTGGTGGCGCGGAGGAGCATTTTGTCGTTTTCAGTAGAGAAGAGAACGACATAATCCCATACGACATCGTCGCAGTGGGGAAGACGCTGTTCTCCCAGTCGGACGAGGAATTTGGTTTGCCAAATCTCAGCTTCGATGAACTACAGAACCTTATCAGCACTTAATCTGTTTTCTATTCATGGATAGAAAACAACCCTAGTGTATGGGATCAATATAACCATGCTAGTGCCACTGTGTATCTCCCGATGAGACATGTAATGATATGGATGCATGTTTCATGCAAGGATAAGAATGTGATAAAAATAATTTAATAAAAATAAGTCCTTGATGCTTTTCTGAAACATCTTTGAGGAAGTATTATTTATTGAACAGATTTTACACAAATTGAAAATTCATCCTGGTGAAACAGCGTATTTTTTTGACAGAATCGTAATGATTCGTGAGACAATGTGGGCCATCGTTTTCGGGCATCGAAAGCTGGCTTCGTCACGAGCCAAGCGAAGGCACAAGCCTCAATTTTGCGATGAGCCAGGGAGGCACGCTACGTGTCTGTCAGCAATTATAGGACTATGGTGGATGCTTTTTGACAATGTGGCGATAAGGATCACCTCGATAAGCTCGAAACCTGCTTTATGTCATTCACATGTCAATTATCGAAAAAACGGCCCTACGCTCATCCAATAGTTAAGTAACGGGTCCTGTTTGTAGTTTAACAGACAGGAATGCTGTTTCCAGAAGGCATTTCAACAGTATAAAGCCGTAAAATTACCATGATCAAGTTCCCTGCACATGCGTTTTTCAGCTATAAAGCAAGATTCAATCTCTGGGGCTCCAAAGAGCTCCGGATGCTACACCCCTCATAAAGCTTAATGATGGTATATCAGCGTCCTGTTTTCAGGGTGATTAGCCTGCTGCGGATCCGGAACCGCGAAGAGGCCAAGCTCGTGCTGATCGGAGCAGTCGTGGTTTATCGCAATTTTGTGGAACAAACCTTGGCTGATGCCCAAAAAAATTGGGTCAAGTCACTCGTACTCTACGACGATCCGGGTGATGCTGTGACCGGAATCCTGACATGGTTCAGCAGGTGTGCATGCTTGCACGGACCGAGGTTGGGGCCGTTGGACACAATCGCCGTGAATGATAATCCGCTCTACATTTACTGTCCTCGCAGGAAGCTTGAGGAATATGCAAAAGAACGTATTGTGTCTTTTCATTCAGAGATCGGCTCGGTCGTGTGCTCCATGTCACCCTTCGATGCAGGCGTGACGCGTGAGAAGGTCCGCTATGGGCATAACCTGATATCCCCAGGGTCTTGCCTCCTTCCGGATGCTTTGGAAGCCTATGTCGCCTTTCTCCCGAGCAAGTCGTTTCTGAAATTGCCATATAGCGTTTATGAGGTTCACAATGATCGTTATGTTCATAAGTTCTTTGCGCTGCTCCCAGGATCCCGCTTTCATTTTGAAGTCGTAGCGGTTGGTTTGGCCTATCCCGCTGCCAAAAAAAGGCCTTCTGGTCTTGGAATTCTGCGTTGTTGCTTCACCGGAAAGACAAACACCTGCCTGTAAGAAACTAAGCGTTGGAATGAAGCCAGAAGGTCCGCATCGCCGTTTACCGGTTTATTGTGAAATATCTTTTAAGTTATGATAATCTGCTGTTGCACGTCGGCAGCAGATCGTGGGCTATTGCCACTATGTACTACGTTCTGTTTTCAAGCACTGTAGCATCTTTCTAAGCGAAATAAATTATCTCGTTTGTTTGTGTTTTTGAAACAAATATTCATACAGAACAGTGCGATATGTCGTAAAATAGTAAACATGCTGTTCAAAGTTCTTATCCCCAGGCAATTGCCTCGGATACCTATAGTTTTAAAAAAATACCATACATATAACGACATATACGTTTTGATGCCACACAAAGTCAATGAATAGCGGGAAATAGTCGTAAGCGAAAGTTATCTTGTGTGTGACGAACTGTGTAATTGGATGCAGGGTCTATTTAAAGCCTTTTGAGCGGATGAGGTGAAGACCATTTTTGCAAATAGATATGATGGTTCCACCACGTCCAGGCTTCGCTCCGCTTAGTCTTGAATCTATTAATGACAGAATGGAAATGCATCTATTTTTGACCAGTGCATGCATCCTATATCATATCTATATCCGCGATAATCTCCTGATTTATCAGGAGATTTGGACGAAATACTGGCGGGGACGATTGGCAGAGAGCGCGCTAAAAAACGAAATTTCCGCGTTATATCTTCGTCTCCCATTTCCTCGTCCGCCGACGCTTCAGTCCATCGCAGAGCAGGAGGTGATCTGTAAAGACGCGGCGCCAATCTATGTTTATTGTTCCCGGGAAGCTATGCTGAGTCATGTGCAGTCTAAGGATCTTTGCCAATTCGGAAGGGCGAACCTTCTCGCATGCACGTTAGCTCCTTACCGAACCGGAGTTACAATCGAAATGGTGCGATGTTTGTTCAAGCGTTTACGCGATGGAAATCGCGTCGAAGCTGGAACCGGCGAAGAAGACTTGAGTCATTTTGTGGCCTTCCTTCCCACCACGGCTTTCCGGCGAGGGCCGCGGTTTTACCTGGGTGGCGAAAATGTCCAATTCTTTCTACGAGAAGGAGGGTTGGAACTCCCTTGCCACATCATCGCGTTCGGTAGAGCGTTGTTCAGCGAAATACTAGCTGATGGCTCGTCCTGGGACTGGAAAAGCGTCGGGGAGAGTTCTCGTTTGAATCATGTTCGGGCCAGTGTCGAATTGTCACGCAACGTTCCAACGGCGGAGACAACTGATAATTGGGCCGAAGCGGCTTTAGGAGCCGACGCCGTGTACCCCGTGCGGCCTCCAAATCTGACCCCGACGCAAGATCATCCTTGCAAACCCTTGCTTTCGGGAAATCGAGTGCCGAATGAACGTCATAGACCTTGGAAGCGCTTCTTCAAGAAGCTCCGATCTGTTTCAAAGCATTTCTACTTTAATCGCTGAATCTGTATTAATTTGCTGTCTGGTTGTGCTTTCGCTTAAATAATTATCTATGTTCGAGTGCGGTCCTTGTGATGTTGTTGAAACAAATGTTTTATTGGCTGATATGGCCATCAATAAAAATTTTAAAATAGCGATCATGCTATATTGATAGAACATGGTTGTATGCTACAGGTAATCAGATAGGTATTTAATAGGTATTATTTGTCGAACACAAACCCGATAATTTCGCAGTTCAATTATTGAATATCGAGAATCCGAGCGACTAAGTTTGAAGTGATTTCCCGAAATTATCGCATTTTTGAAAAAATCGTAAAGACAAATGGACGTGGCCAAGGGTCACCGAGTGCGGCGTGCCGCAAAAATAGAAACCTGGTCTCCAATTATGCCACTGCAATTTAGAATACGCGTGAACACATTGATATATCGAAATTAATAAACATATTGTTTCAATTACGAGACTTTTATTTTGACGTTTCTATATTAAGATCCAAGTGTGGACTTAGATGAGAAACTTCACGATCGATTCCTTGATTTCGCCATTCCCAGATAGCCATTTCATCTTCAGGTCGATCTGAGATTACCCAGTCCGCAATTGTTGCCGAATTTCCTGGTGTTCCTTTTCTCCAACGTATGTGTTTCCGCTCGTCTGTCTCATGACGTCGGGCCCTGCCTGTTTTAATGTCGATGGAGAACTCACCCCGCTCGCCGGAATCCAGGAGGGCTGCGAAGTCATAGCATCTAGTGACCGCAGCAAACTTCAGGTGAGGGCGTTTAGCTCTAATCATCGTATCCTCCTTGAGGTAATACGCGAGTCTCACTGCGGCTTGATCTGAATCGAAAGCCAACAAGACATCTTTATCGACAACTTGGCCCAGCAAATTTCTGGTCACCCCGGAGAAAACAACATGTGCCGCCACGATCCTCATGTCTTGCATTAGCATGGAATCAAACCAGGCTTTGCCTGCCAAATACAAATCATCGACTGTGGGTTCAGTAACTTGACGCAGACGGGCCAGTCGGCACAGTTCTTCAGGAAAAAGAGCGGGCATCAGGGCGATTGATTTCCTCCAAGCAGATGCGGGCTGGGCATTTAAAACTGCATCAACGAAGGCACCGCCGTGTGGGTATTCAAATGTATAGAAAAGTACAACAACTCTTTGATGGTATTCCGGCCGGTGGCTAAGCCAAGCCACAATCACGTGAGCCTCGTAGTTCCTACCGTCTAGGAAAATGGTGGCATCTGGATTAGCCAAAAATACCTTGCTGAATATTTCAGTTAACAAAGGAATATGATCAATGGTTTCAAGATACTTGTCTTGTATTATCCCATTTGATACCTCTCGAATAATAACAGGTACATCCTTGATTTTTGATGAGTGAATTTCATTGAAAAGCTTATCTCCCAACTTTTCAGACACTCGCCAAGTGTTAAGATCATGAGAAACGATAGCTACATTATCTGAAGTTAAACAGACGTCCAACTCGCTCAGATTGCGTCCTCCTTGCCCGAGCGCGGCCAACAATGAGCTCGCGGTGCATTCTTGAATTCGTTTCCCTAAATTGAACATTCCTCTGTGCTCAATGACCTGTAAGGGCAGGTCTTCCTCGAGCCGCTCTAGAAGCCTTGGGACAGAATGGCGTGCGAGAACCTCGGGGGGAGTAACGTTTTCTGGTAGATCCCAATGGAGTGTCCAAGCCGGCCAAACGGTTCCTTCCACCTTGAGTGGCTTACGTTGACAAAGGACCTGCGCAAAAAAACGGGAGGTTACGACACGACATGGTGAGTAAAATATAAAGTACTCTTACATTCACAGCCATTTGCGAGCTAAAGCGAATTGCCAGGTGCACGGCGGGAATTGCAGCGATTTCGATCTAAAAGTGACAAGCAAAATTTGTCGTGGAGTATATAGATATTGCCAAATGGAGTACTTAAATAATGCACAAATGCTGACAGTTTTAGCTAATATTTTATTGTGGGGCATAACTTAGCTGGAATCACTCCACGGATAATCAGTCATTGTTATTTTCGGCGTCAATTTGTCGGCCACTATCCGATTAGTTGCGCAAATCTTCAAATTTTCGACCTAACATCACACCTTTGTCGGTGTTTTCAGCGAAAGGCAGGCCCCATTTTTGAAAAATCCTCCATCAAGATAAATAGTTTAATAGGGTAAAAGGACGAAATACTTCGGTGTTGAGATTCGACTCAATTAATTTCAAACCAATCCCGTGATTGATGCTATAGAGTCGCCCAATATAAGGGGCACTGAAGCGCGTTTAATTATTGACTGTGACTGAAATTTACATTCAAAAATAAGTAACTAGTTCGATATGTATCACAGTCGACCGATATTCAACATTATCGACAGCTCGAATATACAAGATCGGCGTGAACTTAAACTCGTCCTACGTCACACAGAGATTGCTTATCGCAGCTTTGCACAAGAGGATCTCATACCTGCTCAACGTTCCTGGATGAATTCCATCATTAATACTGATGTTCCCATTGATCCAGCTATAGATGAAGTGGTCAAGCGCTTTTGCGAAGTTGCTTGCTTGCCAGGCCCAGCAGGTATACCCCTGTATATTATACTCAATGATTCACTAATGTACGTTTATTGTTCGTTTCAAGCAATGCGAAAGTACGCACACAAGCGATTTTATGACGGCGTTTCCGACGAAGGCGTAGTCATCTCCACCGTTCCACCCTATGCGGAAGGAATAACAAAAGAAACTATGAGGTCGTGGCACAACAACGTCTGTCAGAATACAAGCAATGAAACACATGATTTGGATGCTTATATTGCTTTCCTTCCTACTTCGCTTCAAAATCCAAGTTTCTCGCATATGAAGATCGGCTGCGATAGCTTCTTAGCGCCATCCCGGGTTGATCCTTTCTGTGTTGAAATAATCGCGGTCGGCAAAGCCCTCTTTCATGATAACGGGCTGAAAAAGAACCCAAGGTGTGGTGGTCAATGGCTCCCACCTTCTTGTTGAAGCGCTTGGTCTAATGCGCAGAGGTGTGTCAGCGGGGATGAAGCAACAGTGTCCGATTGTAACGAAATGTATCGATCCTATGTAATGATAATAAAATGCTGTAGCCAGCATTAAGATAATCAGCGTATTTCCCATATGTACTATGAATTCTATGTTGTATTGTTGCGTGCTTTATGAGTGATAAATTATTTGCTAAAGATATATATGGTTAATATTTTTGGCTTGGGGCCCCTGTCTAATCTTTGAGCCGTTCTGGCGCTCAAAACAAATTGTAGGTGCAGCCTACGAAATTCTCTACTTTAATTTTATTTGGGAATCTAATTCACTATTGAGTCAAAAGATAATGCGTATTCTGTTCCGTGGAGACGCAATAACTGTAGAATATATATATCAAGTAGCTGTTTTGATTTCGGGAACGACAAGCCTGTCTGAAGAAATTTCTATCACATTCAGATAATGCTAACTGAAGTGCAGATTTATTAGACAATAAGTGGCGTGGCATACAGCTAATTAAAAGCATCGGGAAAGGAAGGAAAATTTATGGCTTTTTCTAATGCTGCCCCGATTGCTAACAGACGGTGGTCTGACCCCGCTAATCCGTCAATTTCCATTCCAACAGGCAAGCGATCAGGTGTAAGGCAGGCAGGAAGGCTCAACCCAGGTAGGCCTGCGTTGCTGCTTGGGTCCACATTTCGCACGTAGATCTTGAAAGTGTTCATCATTGAGCCATTGTGGATGACTGACGACTCCTGACCTATGGCTTTGGCCGCTAAGGGTGCAGTTGGGAAAAGGATTGCATCTAACTGATAGAGTCTGAAGTAATTCCGATAAGTGGCCTGGAGCCTTGGCCTGAAGGATTGACGCGCCAGTTCATATTCATCGTTGGAAATTTGTTGCCCATCAATTTGCGCACTGACAATGTTCGCTACATCGGGGCTACGAATTCCTTTGATAACGTCAGAAAAAGAAACTGTTCCCACAAAATCGTCGAGATACTTTTTTAGAGCGTGTGGAAATTCGTAAAGCGCAATTGGCAAACTTGCCCCACTGTTCAGTTCCTCTAGGTGGGGGATGTCGGCTTCAACAAAGGTTACGCCTCTGTTGGCTAGCAAGCGAATCGTCGTTTCAGCTGCGAAGGCCACATCAGCATCAAGGTCATCGTAAAAGTAGGTAGTGGGGAGGCCGATCCGAAGCCCCTTCAGCGGCATGGGTGAAATTTTCGCCGACCGTCCGGAAATCACCTGATCGAGGATTATAACATCGGCTACGCACTGCGCTATGATTCCGGCGGTGTCCCGGGTGGGGCTGACCGGTATTATCCGATCTCTTGGATATCGAGCAAGCGTCGGTCGAAATCCTACTACGCCACACAGGGCTGCGGGTAGGCGAACAGATGCACCGGTATCGGTGCCTATGCCGCCTAACATCAATCGGCTTGCCACCGCAGCAGCCACACCACCGCTTGAGCCTCCTGGTATCAGACTTGGATTCCACGGGTTCCGCACCGCACCGGTGGCATAGTTGTTGCTCGTAATTCCAAACGATAACTCATGCATGTTTCCCGAGGCACCCGGCAGTGCTCCAGCTGAAAAAAGTCTTTCTGCGACGCGGGATGGTATCTTTGGCAAGTGGTTTATCAGCGCCGGAGTAGCAGCGCTTGTAGGAAATATGCCGGTCGCGATGTTCGCCTTAAAACAGAGTGGAATGCCGCAAAGACCTAATCCGGCGTTTCCATGACGATCAATTTTTTTGGCGCTTCGCCGCAAGCCATCCCAGTCTGTAGCCAGAAGGGCATTTAATGGTTTTGCAGCTTGGCAACGCGCTATCAGAGTTTCTACTAGTTCTAAGCAGGAGTAGTCTTTCCGTCTCAGGCGTTCTAGGGTTTGTGCTAACGAGGTAATGGGCACCATTTTTCTGGTTTGGGGATTTCAGGGCCATTTCAGATTAAATAAATATACCGCGCTTTGACCCAAATTGCGCGATTATTGGAGGGAATTCCGCAATCAAGGCGTATGATACTAATCATTGGAGGCACTAAGGTCGCTTTTTCAAACGGAAACAGTATTGTATCAATCAATATTCAACTTGATTGAGCGGCGAGGTGGACCTGCGTGAATATTGTATTAAAAAATGCCCAAATTGTCGCTTTCCATTGGGATGTCAATGAACAGTATGTTCCCCGATTTGCAACTTAAATAGAAACGGTTGATGTCGTTAGTTATCTACACAAAGACCAATCTTTTCTAGCAATGTCAGCTTCAGCTCTCCTTGATAACCAGTGCGATCATTTCTCTACCAAAATGGTGGATCTGATAATGGTCGATAAGGCTGATGAATTGGACCGCAGGGTTTCCGATGCCTTCTCAGAACGTGAAGCTTCTAGGGGAAGGAGGATTACTCAAATCTCCGGCGAGTGCAGCGCTGGGTTAGCTTGCAAAAGGCTGGCCGACGGTCGCTTTCCCGAGATCTCAGCTGGTGAGAAGGTAGCAGCCCTCTCCGCTTACATCTATGTTGGCAAGGAAATTCTGGGGCGGATACTTGAATCGGAACCTTGGGCGCGAGCAAGAGTGAGTGGTCTCGTTGCCATCGACCTTACACCATTTTGTATGGATTTCTCCGAAGCACAACTTCTCCAAACCCTGTTTTTGCTGAGCGGTAAAAGATGTGCATCCAGCGATCTTAGTCATTTCGTGGCCATCTCAATCTCTAAGACTGCCCGCTCCCGAACCCTGCAAATGCCGCCGTACGAGAAAGGCACGACGAAACGCGTTACCGGGTTTACCCTGACCCTTGAAGAGGCCGTACCATTTGACATGGTAGCTTATGGTCGAAACCTGATGCTGAAGGCTTCGGCAGGTTCCTTTCCAACAATTGACTTGCTCTATGACTACAGATCGTTTTTTGACCAATGTTCCGATAGTGGACGGATCGGCTTCTTTCCGGAAGATGTTCCTAAGCCAAAAGTGGCGATCATTGGCGCTGGCATTTCCGGACTCGTGGTGGCAAGCGAACTGCTTCATGCTGCTGTAGACGATGTTACAATATATGAAGCAAGTGATCGGGTTGGAGGCAAGCTTTGGTCACATGCTTTCAAGGACGCTCCCAGCGTGGTGGCCGAAATGGGGGCGATGCGATTTCCTCCTGCTGCATCGTGCTTGTTTTTCTTCCTCGAGCGGTACGGCCTGTCTTCGATGAGGCCGTTCCCAAATCCCGGCACAGTCGACACTAACTTGGTCTACCAAGGCCTCCGATACATGTGGAAAGCCGGGCAGCAGCCACCGAAGCTGTTCCATCGCGTTTACAGCGGTTGGCGTGCGTTCTTGAAGGACGGTTTCCATGAGGGAGATATTGTGTTGGCTTCGCCTGTTGCTATTACTCAAGCCTTGAAATCAGGAGACATTAGGCGGGCTCATGACTCCTGGCAAACTTGGCTGAACCGTTTCGGGAGGGAGTCCTTCTCTTCAGCGATAGAGAGGATCTTTCTGGGCACGCATCCTCCTGGTGGTGAAACATGGAGTTTCCCTCATGATTGGGACCTATTCAAGCTAATGGGAATAGGATCTGGCGGGTTTGGTCCAGTTTTTGAAAGCGGGTTTATTGAGATCCTTCGCTTGGTCATAAACGGATATGAAGAAAATCAGCGGATGTGCTCTGAAGGAATCTCAGAACTTCCACGTCGAATAGCCACTCAAGTGGTTAACGGTGTGTCTGTAAGCCAGCGTATACGCCATGTTCAAGTCAGGGCGATTGAGAAGGAAAAGACAAAAATAAAGATAAGGCTTAAGAGCGGGATATCTGAACTTTATGATAAGGTGGTGGTTACATCTGGACTCGCAAATATCCAACTCAGGCATTGTCTGACATGCGATACCACCATTTTTCGTGCACCAGTGAACCAAGCGGTTGATAACAGCCATATGACAGGCTCGTCAAAACTCTTCCTGCTGACTGAACGAAAATTTTGGTTAGACCATATCCTCCCGTCCTGTGTCCTCATGGACGGGATCGCAAAAGCAGTGTACTGCCTGGACTATGAGCCGCAGGATCCGAATGGTAAAGGTCTGGTGCTCATCAGTTATACATGGGAGGACGACTCCCACAAGCTGTTGGCGGTTCCCGACAAAAAAGAGCGATTCTGTCTGCTGCGGGACGCAATTTCGAGATCTTTCCCGGAGTTTGCCCAGCATCTAGTTCCCGCCTGCGCTGATTACGACCAAAATGTTGTTCAACATGATTGGCTTACAGACGAGAATGCCGGGGGAGCTTTCAAACTCAACCGGCGTGGCGAGGATTTTTATTCTGAAGAACTTTTCTTTCAAGCGCTGGACATGACTAATGATACCGGAGTTTACTTGGCGGGTTGCAGTTGTTCCTTCACCGGTGGATGGGTGGAGGGCGCTATTCAGACCGCGTGTAACGCCGTCTGTGCAATTATCCACAATTGTGGAGGTATTTTGGCAAAGGACAATCCTCTCGAACACTCTTGGAAGAGATATAACTACCGCAATAGAAATTAATCTACGGATCCTGTTACAAGTATTGCACGTTTTATAAATTGCATATTAATGCAATCTTGATTTTCAACAACGAAGGTAATGGCGTAAAATAAAAAATGTATGTTATTGTATTGATCTTTCATGATGTTGAAGCGTGCCATAATATGATGATGTATAATTAAAATATTAACTGTCGCATTTATTGAAATGGCACTGTTATTTCAACCATATCTTTGATTCTGTTACAATGACAACGACTGCAAGAAGTAAATAATAGACGCCGTTGTTAAAGAATTGCTATCATATGTGCCTAACTAGAGGGAAATTTACGTCAATTGTGAAATAGTCGCCCTTATTTTGACGTCTCACCTAATCAAATATTACAAAAGATCTCACTCTGTCGCCAGCAATGGTGTAATCAGCGCAGACAAATGGCAGTAAAGCGCGGAAAAACGTCCCCGAGTGGCATGAATAGCTGCCTCTGTATTGCTGATTTAGTCAGCCTTATTTGACTTAAGGGTGCCCTCGTTAGTGACAAATTGCTTTCAAGGAGACAGCCATGCCCCACACTTTGCTGAAAACAAATTGCCCTTTGGGGAGACGGTAAAGCCAGTTGCTCTTCAATAAGGAATCTCGAGGAGGCAATATAACCGCCTCTGGTAGTACACTTCTCTAATCCAAAAATCAATTTGTATTCAAGATACCGCAAAAAACTTATGGATCTGCGTCTAATTTTCGGTCCAACTTGCACAGGAAAGACGTCGACCGCGGTAGCTCTTGCCCAGCAGACTGGGCTTCCAGTCCTTTCGCTCGATCGGGTCCAATGTTGTCCTCAGCTGTCAACCGGAAGCGGACGACCAACAGTGGAAGAACTGAAAGGAACGAGCCGTCTATACCTTGATGATCGGCCTCTGGTGAAGGGTATCATCGCAGCCAAGCAAGCTCATGAAAGGCTGATGGGGGAGGTGTATAATTATGAGGCCCACGGCGGGCTTATTCTTGAGGGAGGATCTATCTCGTTGCTCAAGTGCATGGCGCAAAGCAGTTATTGGAGTGCGGATTTTCGTTGGCATATTATTCGCCACGAGTTAGCAGACGAGGAGACCTTCATGAACGTGGCCAAGGCCAGAGTTAAGCAGATGTTACGCCCCGCTGCAGGCCTTTCTATTATCCAAGAGTTGGTTGATCTTTGGAAAGAGCCTCGGCTGAGGCCCATACTGAAAGAGATCGATGGATATCGATATGCCATGTTGTTTGCTAGCCAGAACCAGATCACATCCGATATGCTATTGCAGCTTGACGCAGATATGGAGGATAAGTTGATTCATGGGATCGCTCAGGAGTATCTCATCCATGCACGCCGACAAGAACAGAAATTCCCTCGAGTTAACGCAGCCGCTTACGACGGATTCGAAGGTCATCCATTCGGAATGTATTAGTTTGCACCAGCTCCGCGTCACACCTGTCTTCATTTGAATAAGATGTTCGCAATTGTTTTTAGCTTTGTCTTGTTGTGGCAGGGCGGCAAGTGCTTCAGACATCATCCTGTTTTCAAAATTTATGCTGGCGAACAGCTTCTTAATTCCTTTGGAAATACTAGACTGCGTCTTAAAATTACGATGTCTGGATATAGATATGATTGTAAAATAACCTATTTAAGTGTTCATTTAGAACATAAGTTTTATGAATGTTCTTCCATTTTCGTCATCGAACGAATAAGAGTAAATACACCTTTTTTAACATTATAAATAAGTTCTTATACGTTGTTTATACACCGGGAATCATTTCCATTATTCGCGCAAAAAGTCACGGATATTCGTGAAAGCGACAAAAACTGCGAAATTTGCGGGGAGTGTCTTCAGTTTGCCTATTAATATTTAGTTTGACACTAATTGTTACCATTGCAGCCAAGCTCAGCTGTTTCTTTTCTTAAAAACGCAGGATCGAAAGAGCATGACTCGGCAAGGTTGGCTTGTACCATGCCTTTCTCATGGCAAAGATGATCAACTGCAGGATGAACTCTCGGAGCTTTCAAAAGCTTATCGAAAAAAGTTCCAAACCGATCTGCACACTAAGTCTGGCGACATCATCGATCCTAGCGGGGAATTTCTGTACGTCTATCTCGATGAAGAGAATTATCGGATATGCCGGCAAAGCATGGTTCTAGTTTCAAATGCTCCTGATGGATTGATTGCCACGACGTTGGAGCCCTATTCTGACAGTTATACATTCCGGCAGGTGAGGGAGCAACTGCAAGCCTTCAGCGGAGACGGTGGTCGGATCAACTACAGCAGAAATGAACACTCATCCTCGTACTTTCTAACAATTCAGGCCAGCAACGAGTTCAAGCACGTAGGAGCCGTCCGGAACACTTTTGGTCAAAGCAAGGACATTTGGAAAAGGAGAATGCCAGACGCCAGCCAACCGTTGGATTATCACTTGATCGCTGTGGGCTGTTCAGCTTTCCTCCCTGAGGCTGCTCTTGATGACGTGGAGTCAGATGGTGCTGTCTAGTTTTAATGGCGCCGGGTTTCGAAGTCTATGTCATTCTAGTAGTTGCATCATAGAGGTGCTTATAAAATCTATTATTATGTCAAGGTGTGTCTGAGAACCTCGTTGTATTAAGTATTAAAGGAATAAGGCAAATAGTATTGAACTTGTAGTTCTTGTCATATTCAATCGAACCCGGTAAAACTTAGAGATAATTATATTCTTATTTAAGAGTAATGATGTTAAGTTGTTCATTGAATTAATTTAAATCACAATCTCACGGTATGGTTAGAAATAGACGCCCGTTAGATTGTTACCAGGCTAGATTCGAAAACTGCAAGAAACACCCATGATGGGTGGTGATGTTTTCCGAAAAAATTCCCTGCTTTTAGACGAATATAACGTATTTATTTCGTTACTAGATGACATTGGAAACATGAAGAATAACAAAGATCCAAAGCACACTCTCATAGATTAGCCGACTTTATTAGGAGTCGTCGACGGGAATTATGCCGAAAGATGGCATGACCCTAAAGCAATGATCGGATAATTGATAAGGTTTCCTGTCTGAGAATCTCTTGTTTCCGCTCCGCCAGTCTCGTCTTCATCGTCGTCATCTTCTCCTTCCTCAGTGTAATTTCCTCCCCGGGCATAAAAGCCGTAGTTTTCATTGTTGATTACGTCGGTCCCGAACCGAACAAAGCAGTTGCTTGGCATGATCGCTAAAAAGAACTGATTTGTATGCGGGCCTTGATAGTAGTTGACGAGGCCACCTTGATCGCACCTTTCCTGCATGACTTGATTCAGCCTGCGTGCATCCATCAACCACGGCGGTATTGCAGTTGCCATTATTCCGGAGTTAGAGGAGTTGGACGGTAGGCGTCGACGCAAGGCGCATTGGCGTGCAATATCTTCACGAAGGTAAACATAGACCAGCTCTTGTCGAGTGAGGATGTACTCATCATCAAACTCACCAAGTCTAATCGCGGAAGGCTGAAAGTATAGAGTTTCGGGAAGTAAAGCTCCGAAATCCGTTCTCGCCTGATCCAAGCGACTCTGCATCTCGCCGGTGCGCAGGATAAGCGTCAAATCTCGAACCTGCCAATTAGCTACCGTCATCGCAGTTTTGGATGTACTACAAAATACCTGCCGCTGGTAAGTCTGAGCCGTTGGTTCTTATATTGACCTGGGAAGCCCATTGACGTCATTGGTGACCGTTTGATGCCGTGTGAAAACACGACAGATTGATAGCATTGATTAGCGCTTTTGAATTTTAAGCTGCTGAGCCCCGGCACGCTGTCGCAAAAGTCGCCCTAGGCCCGCCTAACGATTTGTCGTCACTTGGCAAGGTGTGTGACCTGCACCTCATTTGTGGGCTCGCATGCACCGAAAAACTGCTGCATAATTCTCGGGGCAGCAAGTCGGTTATCTGAAGTTGTCGCGTTTGGAGCGGCCTTTCCTCCGCGGCCTGAGCTCCGACCAACCGCTAGCGTTGTCAGTGTTGCAAAGCGTTCTGTGTGGGCCTACTTTAATTGCTTCCAGTGCTAGATTAGCGAAAGGAGATATTATCCCAAAACATTTTGTTGAAAAATGTAATTCTGTTTAATATTATGGATATGGTTAAGCATAATTTTGATTTATGTACTAAATTGCTGTGTTGTTAAATGAAATTTTGCTTTCTTGAGATTTTAATCTCCAAATCTATTTAGAAATACACAATATTTTGTTGCAGGCTTGCTGGAGAATCCATTTGCTATCATAAAAATTACAAAAAAATTTTATTTGTTTCAATTATTTTAGGATTGGTATTAAGGACGCTTAAATTATTTATCGGGTCACTACGCATCATTGTGATTGAGACGATCCACGATATGAAATATTCATAGTACTATCGATAATTTATTTGAAAATTCATAAGAAAAGGAAACGTTACATAAATTGCTGAAACAACACAAACACAGATAAAGCCACACACATTTAGGACATGGGTCGTGATTACTGAATATTGAGTAAGATCACGGAATTTCTGACAGGAGCATGTCTTCAACTCAGCCCAAATGGCAGTTGTAATACTTGAACCGCCCCATATGCAGGAGCGGATCATTCATTGTTTGTTTGGTTGCCTTTGCCAATATGGGAGTCCAAGGTTTCAGGTAAGCTTCGCAAATGAGGGCGCCAACGATTTTAAGGATTTCTGGGTCTATGCCCGAAGTGTCGAAATCCTTGGTATCAAGCACGTGAAAGCTTACCGGATAGTCTTTGGCGGCTTTTTCAAAAAAAGTCTTTATATCCAGCATGCTACCCTGGCTTCCATCTCCTGGGACGGTGAGAATAAAGCGCGCCTTCGTACCAGGACGCACTGTCTCCACGACACTGTGGAAAAAGTCAGTGGCGTTAACAACATGCACGTCGAACCCGAACCTTTCCTGCAGAACGCAAAGCCCGTAAGCGTGCGGGACGAGTAGGCCAGATCCTGAGGCTATGAAATAAAGGGGGGTATCACTCTTGAAGTCTTCAGCAAATGCCTCTCCAGCCAACACAGACTTCCTTGCAGCATGGAATAATGCCACCGGTAGCGCTTTCAGGGATGAAGTTAGGGCTGGCATAAAGCTCCAACTTTCCTTGATTTCCAAAATACCGCCAGTAAATGACGCCATTAGCATGTAGGTAGCCTGGAAAGCCTGGGTTGTTTCCCCGCTGAAAAACGCACTGTGATCATATGAGGCGAGCGGAGTGTCTTGGGACTTTGTAAAGACGACTGTTTTACAAGGTTTGTTTTTCAGGCGCTTCGCTGCTTCTACAGTTTCTGGAGTTTTCCCAGACTTTGAAGACAGGACAATCAATGTGTCTGGAGCATCAGCGATTGATGGGTTGGCTTTCATTAGTTCCACGAATCTCGAAGCGGCGTAGCTAATGAAGCGGAGGTTTTGCGCAACCTCGTCAGTATACGCATTCAAGCTTTTTCCGATTGCCAACCCAGCACCAGCAGATACGAAGAACACCTGCCTCAGTCCAGTGGCGGCTACACGGCGCCCGGCGTCTGCGACATTTTCAAGCTGCCTGATTGTAGGGTCGAGTTGTTGAGCGATCTCGGCTGATCCGATTGAGAGGGGTGCATACAGCATGTCCATCGATTTGGTGTATCGAGATTGGTTATGAAATTCAGATGCTAGTGTAATGTATTGGTAATTAGGGAAGATATAATAGGAAGCAAGGCTATTTATCCTTTTCTGAAAGAGCAAAATGGCGTCACCGCGAGCGTCACGCGCATTCCGTTCTTGCTGTAAAGCGTTGTTTGGTACACTTTTGACTAGCGAGGCTTGGCGTGTCGGAGTATCTATTCAAAAGTCGTTAATGGCTGCGGATCAAGAAAAAGTTGGAATAGAAACAGAATACCGGCGAAATTCAGGCCCGGTTGCCATGTCCCACGCGCCGAAATAAGCCACCAAAATAGAAAATAAAAACTGACTCAGATACTTACGTCATGTCTTGCGCACTGATTTGAAAAATCTCAATATAAACAAAGACGGCCACAAGAAAAAACCAAAACACCGATATTCATTAATCTTATCTAGTTTCTCAAAAAAATTCATATCTTCCACACGTGAAAATGCCAATTTCTCAGACCTACCTCGGCTCTGCGAAGGCCCCCGCTGGTATCAAAAGTTTTTACTTCATCCGACATGGCGCGACCGACCTCAACGAGAAAGAAATTGTCGTGAACGGTGAGAAGCTCTGGGGCGTGCAGGGTTCCGGAACGAACATCGGTCTCAACGCGAAAGGGGAACGCCAGGCTCTGTTGGCCGGCAATGTTCTTCGGTCGCTTCCAATAAGCGGTGTTGTCTGTTCACCGCTTTTACGTGCACTTCAGACTGCCTACATCGCTAATCCGGGCTGCCCCAGCTTCCAGATTGCAAATGATCTTCAGGAGCGGGATTTTGGTAGACACGAAGGGGGCTTCGGCCCGCTTCAAATGTTTGAGGACGACTATCCCGATTGTGAATCTACTGAAATCTTCTCAATCCGTGTCGCCAAGGCTCTCAAGCACGGATGTAGAGAAAACGTGCTTCTCGTCGGCCATGGAGGTGTACTCAGGGTTGTTGCGGCACTACTAGGGGCTGCTATAACTGACGAGCATACCGCCAACGGGCGTGTTCTACATTTCAGTCTGGTTGCTGACAACTGGTCTGTGCGTGTAATCCAAAGTCCTGTGGTTATGGTCAGTGGCGTAACTCGGGGCATAGGCAAGGCCATCGCAGAAGACCTTATCAGGCACGGCTATCGAGTAAGTCTGGGTGCGCGTAACATACAAGACCTGGTAGCAGCTTTTGGCGACGAGAACGAAGCTCTTCACTACGCACGTTTTGATGCACTGGATCATAGCTCGATGAAAGATTGGGTGGGCACGACCATCGCAAAATTTAACAGGATCGATGGCTTAGTAAACAATGCTGGCTGTGGCGATCATGTTGACCTCGAGAAAGAGATCAATGTTGAGCTGCTTCAAAAGCAATGGGATATCAACTGCGTGGCCCCTCTGATCATGACAAAGCTATGCTTGCCATATCTGATTGAATCTGGTTCTGGCCGTATCGTTAATCTCAACTCAATGTCTGGCCAGCGTGTAGCGAATTCTTTGGTTGGCTACAATATGACCAAGCATGGGCTGGCAGGCCTCACGAAAACAACTCAACATGTGGGATGGGACCATGGCGTGCGGGCCGTTGACATATGCCCCGGTTTCGTTGCGACTGACATGAGTTCTTGGACAAATTTGATTGGACCTGATGAGATGATCCAACCCGAGGATATAGCAAAGCTCGTTCGCGCAGCAATTGAACGTCCAAACCGTGCTTTTGTCCCCAAGAATGAGGTGCTATGCATGAAGGAATCTACCCGTTGATGTCCAACAGTCTCAGGGTTAATGTCTGTGTATCTTAAATAATGTGTCGATATCTTGTAATTTCAGATAGATTTGCAATGTGCGACGCAAAAATATTAAATAAATATTATTATTATCTATGTTTTAATCGAGATATTACAAGTATCATAATAAAACTATCCATTAAAAACGATTTAATACAAATAGCAGTCAATCATCGGATTTTAATATTTATTCATTGTAACGGATTACATAAAGAGCGAATAGAAAATACTGCACTAGATTAACGTATACTAATAAATGCGTCAAATATCTTTGCCAAGATCAAGCGGAGTGAGGGCCTCATATCCGGTCTCAGTTACTAGCACGGTATCCCCGAAGCGCGCTCCACCAATGCCATTGACATAGATGCCGGGCTCGACGCTGAGAACATTGCCTACCTTGAGCACGGTCTCAGCGCCGGCTTTAAGCTCAATCCCATCCCAATCTGAATATCCTATCCCGCGCCCAGTCCGGTGTAAGAACGGGTCTGTCCATCCACCTCTGTTCACTACAGCCACTGCAGCCGCATGGACCTCACCTGCCATCACTCCCGGACGTATCGCCGACAAAGCAGCCAACTGCGCGTCACGCGCTGTTTTTATAACCTTGCGAATATCACCCGACAAGGGTTTTGAACCAACAGGGAGAGGGCGGTCGAAACAGACTGCGTGCCCACGGAACAACTGACCGCATAAGCAAACTTGTGCATGTTCGCCGTCTTGCATTATCCGGCCGCCACCGGAAGTGTGGCATCTTGCTGTTCGATCGGCACCACTACCAACCATATTTAGTTGATGAGGCCAGAAACGTGGCAGCTCCTCATTTTCACCCAGCAATTGACCGTTTCTTTCAATGGCAGTCTGGACGCTAGCAAGGGTGACACGCCATTCACAAGTCCCGGGTGAAATAACTTGACGGCACTGCATGAATTGGTGACCTACAATGTCGCAGCTCTGCTTGATAGCTGCAATTCCTTCTGCATCCTTGCAGGCCCAGAGATCTTGCAAGAGCAATGTCACATCCCTGACCCGCTCCGCTCCAAACGTCCGCTTAATCAATTCGAGGTTTGAACCAGACGTATAGTTATAGTCCAAACCGATCGAGCCGGTGGTCAGGCTGATACACGCAGAGAGCGCATCCTGATGTGCCATAGGACCAGCTATTTTCCGTTCCCATTCAAACCACTCCGCGGCCACCTTGGTCTCGCATCGCGCCTTTATTTCTAACGCCTCACTACGGGGCGCGACAAAAATTGGTTTTCCAGATTGATGCATCACTAACCAGACTGTCCTGCCTACCGGCAGACCCCATAGCCCGGTAAAATAATTATGGAAGTCCGGACCAGACAAGACGATTACGTCGACCCCGGATTGCATCATCGCATTCTGCGCGCGTCGCACTCGATGGTGATATTGCTCTTGTGATGGCGAGTTTAGCTTGGACAGGTCCATTTTTGAATGCTGAAACTACTTCACAGGAAGCGTAGACTGTCTTTGCGTGGGCTGTTGGATGTAGGTTTGAGATAGGAGTTTGAGCTATTTATACCGTGTAGTAAGCGATACCAAATCATGTCCACGTCGAGCCCCTGATTTTAGTGCGGAATACGTTTCGTTGTCGGCCATTTCTGACTTAAATGACACTCGCGTCATTCGATGCGTCATGATTAATAAATTAGGAGAGAGCTGCATTATTGACCCAGTGCAATGTTTCGAGGAGCTGTAGTCCGCGATTTCTTTATCGCGTAGACAGTCAACCGACTTAAAATTATCGTCTGTTTCTGTACTTTATTAAAACTCATTAATTGTTGATTTTGTGATGACTGATGGCAGGATATATGCGGTTGTAATTCATTTTTATTGTCTAAATTTCTGTATTTGTTTGTTTGTTCGGTTGTAAATTTTTTTGGAAGCCCTAATCCAAGTGCATCATAGCCAGCTTGAAGGGAAGGGGGCAGCCTGCAAATTGACGGCGAATACTTCTGCTGGCGTAGGGTATCCGAGGCTCTTTTTGGGCTAGACATTGAGATCGCGTGTCAGGCGGTTGAGGGAAAGTTGCGATATGCCAACGAGGTCAGAGGTGGTTCGGTTTGTCTGAACAGTTTCGGGCGTTTCGTTAAGTGGATTTCCCCCTCGATTATGCCGCCACCATCATTGGTGCCAGCGCGTTGAAGTAGGCCTGATCCGGCGTCTGCCGGTCAAGGGATGAATGTGGGCGTCGGCTATTATAGAAGGTCAGATATCGGACAATGCCGACGCGGGCCTCGGACACGGTCTTGTAGGCATGGAGGTAGACTTCCTCGTATTTGATTGAACGCCAGAGCCGTTCGACGAACACGTTGTCCCGCCACGCACCCTTGCCATCCATCGAGATGGCGATTTCCGCCTGCGTATTTCGGGAGAACGGGACAGTCGTTTCAGTAAATCGCGGACAGTGGTTTCACTAATTCCGGGACAGCATGATGTGGTCGATTTTCGCCTGCCTGGTTGAAGTCATGAGAGATTGATTTCTCCGTTTTCAGCGCCGGTCAAGTGGGATGGTGTTTTTTGCCGTCGCATGCTGTCGCCTTCAAGGGCAATGCGGTGCGCATTGTGGATGATCCGATCGAGGATTGCGTCTGCTATTGTCGGTTCTCCTATCATGTCGTGCCACTGGGCGACGGGAAGCTGCGCGGTGATGAGCGTCGATTTCCGGCGATAGCGTTCCTCGAAGATTTCCAACAAGTCGAGGCGCTGTTGATCGGTGAGCGTGTGCGTTCCCCAGTCGTCGAGGATCAGCAACGGGACGCGGGCGAGTTTATCGACCAGCCGTGGAAAGCGACCGTCGAGCCTGGCAAGGCTAAGGTCTTCGAACAGACGCGGCATGCGCAGATACAGGATGGAATGATCGAGCCGGGCAGCTTGGCGACCGAAGGCGCAGGCAAGCCAGGTTTTTCCCGTGCCGGTCTGGCCTGTGATGATCATATTCTCATGCGCCTTCAGCCATGCCCCTTGCGCAAGCGACAAAGTGTTGCGGCGGTCGAGACCACGATGAGCGGCAAAGTCGATGTTCTCGATGCAGGCATCGGGAAAGCGGAGCTTTGAAGCTGCAAGCCGGTTGGTCAGGCGCTTGTCGGATCGCAGAGCCGTTTCCCGATCAAGCATCAGGCCAAGCCACTCGTCACGGCTGAGATCGCTGCTGTTGTTCTGAGCGGCAAGTTCGCGATAGGCCGTTGCCATTCCGGCAAGGCCAAGGGCCTGCATCTGTTCAAGAGTTGGATGTGTCAGCATGGGTCTTTCCTTTTCCTTCACTGGTAATAGGAGCCACCGCGGATGTTGGTGTGCGGCGGGGTGGGTTTTGCCGAATCGATCTGGGGTTTGGTCCGATCGAGACCGGATTTGAGAATGGCGGCGACAGAGGAATAGGTGATGGAGTTTATGACCAGCGCCCGCTCACAAGCCGCTTCCAGGCGATCCGTCTCATAACGGCGGGCAAGGGACAGAATGCCGAAAGCCGAGCGATATCCCTGTTCGGGATGAGGACGATCGCGCATCACCCGCTCGACCAGAATGGCAGTGTTCACCCCGATCCTTGCGGCTTGGTTCAAAAGTGATGCCGGCGTCGTGTTGGCATAACGCTGGTGGGATTTGGGCATGTGCTCGTTGATTGTGACATGCCCGGATCGCTGAGAACGCCTGATATGGCTGGCAATCCGCTTGTGATCGAGGAATATCTCGACCACCCGATGGGTAAGACGCACATCAACTTGTCGGCCGATCAAGCGATGCGGCACAGAGTAGAATGTCTTGTCGACTTCGACGTGGTAATCGGGATGGACCTTTGCCGATTTCCATTCCGCATAGTCGAATGGCGTCGCTGGCAGCGGCGCAAGCGCCTTTCTCTCCACCTCCTCGAACAGATCTCGGCGCGACTTGCCGATATGGCGCATCGGGCGGTTGTTCAAGTCGTCAAGCAGAACCGAGATCGCGGCGTTTAGATCAGACACGCTGAAGAAGCGCCGGTTTCTGAGGCGAGCCAGTATCCAACGCTCGACGATCAGCACGGCGCCTTCGACCTTGGCTTTGTCACGCGGCTTGCGGCTTCTGGTCGGCAGGATGGTCGTATCATAATGTTCGGCCATGGCAGCGAAGGTGGCGTTGAGCGTGGGCTCGAACCACAGAGCCTTGGCAACGCCTGCCTTCAGATTGTCGCACACGATCGCCTTCGGGACGCCGCCGAAGAAGCTCAGTGCGCGTTCCTGACCCTCGATCCAGTCCGGCAGTTTCTGGCTGAAGCTGGCATAAGCGAATGTCAGTGACGAGGCGGGAAGCATCGCCACGAAGATTTGCGCAGAGTGGATGACGCCGGTCGAAGGGTCGGTGATGGGGATGGTGTGGCCGGCGTAATCCGTCTGCATCACCGCGCCCGCCTCATGGCGGTTGCGGAAGGTTGCGTGAGCGCGGCGTTCGAAGGCGGCAAAACGGTCGCAGAACCATGTGTAGCCGTAGCCGTCGGGATGGCTCGCCCTGTATTCCTGCCACAGCAGCGTCAGCGTCACACCCTTGCGCTTCAGCTCGGCAGAAACGGACCGCCAATCCGGCTCGACCAGGTCTTGTGGCGGTCGACCAACCCGCCGGAAGAGATGTCGCTCCAGCGCGGCATCGTCATCGAGACCCGCAGGTAACGGCCAGACCGAAAGGCCGGTCTCCTTCGCTCGCAGCAGATACGTCGCCACAGAGGTTTTGCTGATCTTCAGGCGTTCCGAAACGGCGCGAACCGAAAGGCCCTGTTCATGCGTCAGCCGCAGTATCGATCGAATGTCTTTCACTGTCGTTCGTCTCGCTTGCTTCCGTCTTGGCATGGCCCCTCTCAACCGATGATGAGGAGGCAATCTGCCAGAACGGCGCTTGCGAAAATCGACCTAAATCTGCATCCGAGACTGTCTCGGAATTAGCGGAATCGCTGTCCCGTATTTACTGAAATCGCTGTCCGCGAATTACCGGAAGCGCTGTCCCGAGATTAGTGAAACACGCATTCCGCCTTCTTCAGCACCGCCGTGAAGTCCACCGAGGTAAATTGCGAGCCTTGGTCGGTATTGAATATGTCGGGTTTGCCATAAAGGGCCAGCGCTTCCTCGACCGCTTCGATGCAGAAGGCTGCTTCCATCGTGATCGACAATCGCCACGACAAAACCCTCCGGCTAAACCAGTCCACGACGGCGCAGAGATAGACAAAGCCGCGAGCCATCGGAATATATGTCAGGTCCATCGCCCAGACCTGGTTGGGCCTTGTGACCGCCAGTTTGCGCAGAAGATAGGGATAGATTTTGTGCCCAGGTGCCGGTTTGGATGTGTTCGGGCGGCGGTAGATAGCTTCGATGCCCATCTTCTTCATCAGTGTGGCGATGTGCAACCGCCCAGCTTCCAGCCCTTCTCCCCTCAAGAGCCCTTGCAACATTCGACTTCCGGCAAACGGGTAGTCGAGATGCAGTTGGTCGATCCGGCGCATCAGGGCAAGATCGCCGTCAGGCACTGGACGAGGCAGATAATAGACACTGCCACGGCTGAAGCCGAGAAGCTTGGCCTGGCGCACGACGGATAGCTTATGCTGGCGGTCGATCATTTCTTTCCGCCCAGCAATCCCGCCTTGCCGAGCGCACCGGATAAAAAATCATTCTCCAGCGTCAGCTCCCCGATCTTGGCGTGCAGCGTTTTGACATCGACGGTTGGACCCGCCGGTTCCGTCTTCGCTTCATCGCCAAAAACGCCTGTCGCCCCCTCAAGGAGCTGCTCTTTCCACTGCTTGATCTGGTTGGCGTGCACGTCAAACTGCTGGGACAGTTCCACCAGCGTCTGCTCGCCTCGAATGGCGGCGAGCGCCACTTTTGCCTTGAAAGCCGGGCTGTGGTTCCGGCGCGGTCGTCTCGTCATGGTATCTCCTGTTCCCGGCATCTAAGCCGAAGTCAGGCAGAAATTCCACTTATCCCCCCTGTACAGATTTCCCGAGCCAGCTCTGCTTCCGGGACCTCGCGCGTTTGACGACCGGATCGAGCGCTTCGAACTTCTTGTCGAAGTAGGTTGATTGCTATTGGCGATGATAGTTGGTCACGGCGGTGATGTGCCTGTGCTGGATATGAAGGTAGGCATAGCCGGTGAAGCCGAAATGGTCGGCGATGTCCGCCAGCCCGGTCTTCAGGATGCACTCATCGCCTTCGATCGCGGCAAGATCAGTCAGCTTGTCCAGCCAGTGCTGCATTCTTCATCTCCATATGAGTGTTGTCGGCATCTTTGCGGTAAACTATCCGCGCCGACAGTCCGCAGCTCCCCAATGGCGTTTAAAAGGCATTATCCATTTACCCCTTTGTCTGTTTAGGTTGAAATTTCTGCGCCAGAAGCAGGAGGATGACGGACACGGCAACCATGCATGTCGAGATTGCCGCAATTGTTGGATCGACCTGGTCACGCAAAGCGTTGAACATCTTCCTGTTGAGTGTTCCGCCTGTGCCTGTCGAGATGAACATCGCTACGATCACCTCGTCGAGGGAAACATAGAACGCAAACAGGGCTGAGGTGATGACCGAGAATTTGATCTGAGGCAGCGTCACTGTGAAGAATGCCCGGACGCGAGATGCGCCAAGGCTTCTTGCGGCCATCTCCTGGTTCAAATCGTAGGACGTCAGGCCGGCCGTTACGACGATGAACACAAATGGTATCGCCAGCATGGTGTGAGCCAGAACCAGGCCGAACGTCGTGTTGACCAAACCCAGTCTGGAAAAAACGAAGAGTGACCCGATGGCCACCAAGATGCTCGGTACAGACAGTGGAAGTATGAAAAGTCCGGAAAGTGGCGTTCTGAATCTCGCAGTGCCGACCCAGGTCCCGTAAGCGGCTGCGGTACCGATTGTCGTTGCAAAGATTGAAGTTAGAAAAGCTGCCCGCAAGGACACGAGCGTTGCCCGCATCCATTCGGAGGATCCGAAATAGTTCTGGTACCATTTCAACGACAGGGCTTTCGGCGGAAACTCTAGATACTGCGAATCCGAGAAGGACATTGGAATGACGATCAGTGTCGGGACCAGTAGAAATATGAGGCCCAAGGCGCCGATCGCATACAGCCATAGGCGGTCAACGTTTCTGATCTGCGTAGGTGTAACCGTTCGTGTGAACCAATTCATTTCGATCCCCCAAACCGATTTCTGCTCCAGTAGGCCAAGCCAAGAAGCACGGCTGTAACCAGAATAAGAACTACGCCCAGAGCGCTCGCCGCGCCCCAGCTTGAGTAAATGCGAACGTTTGCGTCGATCCGCATTGCGACCATGATTACTTTTCCTCCGCCGAGAACCGCGGGAGTGACGTAAAAGCCAAGGCAAAGCACAAACACAATCAGCGCGCCTGACGAAAGGCCAGGCAAGGAGAGGGGGAAGAAAACGTCCCGGAATGCTCTGGACGGTTTGGCGCCGAGATTGGAGGCGGCGTACATGAGATTGGCATCCACCGCCTTCATGGATCCGTATAGAGGCAGAATAAGAAACGGCAGCATCACCTGGACCATGCCGATCAAAGTCCCCGTAAGGTTGTTCGCCAATGGAAGCGGATCGGTGACAACACCGAGGTGCACGAGTGTATTGTTAATAATCCCTTTGCTCTGGAGAAGGGCGAGCCAGGCATAGGTTCTCACCAGGACCGGCGTCCACAGGGGCATAAGGACGCCGAGCATAACGATGCCGGCCACACTTGCGGGCAGCTGAGACAGGAGATAGGCGTGGGGATAACCGATTATGACGACGATCGCCGTCGTCAGAAATGCGACGATGAATGTTGTGGCGAAAATCCTTCCATAAATGCCGCTCTCGAATAGCCTGGTGTAATTCTCAAAACTGAAACCTCCGTCTTCGCCAACGAAAGACAGGTACGTCATGACCCCGAGCGGGACCAGAAGTGCGACAAGTAGTACCAGCGTTGCGGGCAGGGTCAGGCCAACCAGCTTTCGCGCTTCCTTTCGCTGGTCGGTCCGCAAAGCCCTGCGATTGAGTTCGCTGCGATCAGGATATTCTGGAGTTACAAAAGAGGTTGTCATCGTCTCATTCTCCCGCCACGATCCGGGTTTCGCTAGGGTGAAGGCCGAGAATGATTTGATCATTGACGTGGGGAAGAATGGATCTATTGCTTTCCCGCAGGTTTCGACGGACCTGTATCAGATCGCCTGTCGTCAGTTTGACCTGTATCAGGCAGCTCTCTCCTTGGAACAAGATCTTCTCAACGGTCCCATCAAAGGAATTGTAGGAGGAACGATCTTCGTCACGAATGAAATCAAGCTTCTCTGGACGAAGCACGAGCAGATGGCGAGCGACACCTTCCTTGTTGGCCGTTGGCGCCACTATCTGCTTGCCGTGAAAGGAGAACGACGTTCCGTCGTGATCGAGCGCGAGGAAGGAGGATTCGCCCATAAACGATGCGACGAACTCGGAGTTTGGCTCGGAGTAGAGAGTCTCTGAGGTATCGACCTGGGCAATCTTGCCATTCCGCAGTACGGCAATGCGGTCTGACATCGTCAAAGCCTCCCGCTGATCATGCGTCACAAGAACCGTGGTCATGCCGAGTTGCTCATGCATGTTGCGCAACTCCAATTGCATGAGCTCCCGGAGGTTCTTGTCGAGCGCAGATAGCGGCTCGTCCATGAGGAGGATTTTCGGTTTGAAGACGATCGCCCGAGCGAGAGCAATCCGTTGCCGTTGGCCGCCCGAGAGTTCGGAAATCTTTCTGTGTCCGTAACCACCCAGCTGGACCGTTTCAAGTACGCCTTGAACTTTGGATTTTATCGTCGCTCGATCTTCACCTCGGATTTTCAAAGGATATCCGATGTTCGCTTCGACGCTCATGTGCGGGAAAAGCGCATAGTTTTGGAACATCATCCCCACCCGCCGAAGATGAGGTGCCTTTAAGACCACCTCCTCTTCCCCAAACTTCAAAGATCCGAGATCAGGGCGTATGAAGCCGGCGAGCGTCATAAGGAGCGTCGTCTTGCCAGATCCGGAAGGACCCAGCAATGTCAGGAATTCCCCACTTTTGATATGGAGATTGATGTCCGACAGAACTTGAAGAGCGCCGTAAGATTTTGTTACGCCCGCGACCGTAATCGGAAGCGAAGACGGTTGTAGTCTGTCGTTGGTAGATTCTGATTTTGTTTGCATGTTCGATCCTTCATCGGGACAACTGCGCATCTTCATTCGACTGGCTATTCGGCTGCCACAAAGTGCGGCGAATGAAGCTGGAGACCCAGCCCTTTGGAATAAAGGGCTGGACAGGGTCAGCAGTCAGCGTGAGCGGACGTTGTCGTAAGCTTCCGAGGCCCACTTTGCGTACTTCGCCCAGAAATTCGGATCGACTGAGTACTGGACAGCGACATTTTCCGGAGCGGACGCCATCGTCGCCATCTTTTCAGGCGTATACTTCGCCAGGTCATACGCCTTCATGTTTGCCGGAGCCGTTGCGAACGAGTTCGGAAGATCCTTCTGATACTCGGCTTTAGACATTTCCTTCAAAAAGCGCATGGCTGCATCGCGATGCGGAGCGCCTTTCACAACGGCATAACCGTCGGTACCGAGCTGCGCGTCGTTGAAGGTGTAGGCAAAGCTCGCACCATCGTTGATCGCACCCTGTACGCGACCGCCCCAGGTGATGATCATGTCCACTTCGCCGTCCTTGATCAGCTGCGCTGCTTGTGCACCGCTTTCCCACCACACGGACACACTTGGCGCGAGCTCTGTCAGCTTGGCGATAGATGCCTTGCGGCCTTCTTCGGTCGAGAGAAACTCGTAAACCTTGTCACGAGGGGTCCCCAATGCCAATGCTGCGGCTTCGATCATGCCCACCGGCTGGTTCCAGAGAGCCCGCTTGCCCGGGAATTTCTTGACGTCGAAGAAGTCAGCCATCGATTTCGGGCCGTTGTCGCCGTAAGTTTTCTTGTTCCAGGCGATGAGTGTCGAGTAATTGCTGTTGGCCACGAAGTTGTCTGTGACAGAGCCCGGGGGGAAGTCAGCTTTGTTGACGACGTCAGGATCCAGCTTCTCAAGGACACCAGCGGCCTTTGCCTGCGGTTCGTCAGCAATACCAATCTGGATTATATCCCAGGTCACGGAACCAGATTCGACCTGTGCGCGGGCCTCAGCCCAATTCTGAAAAGTGTCTTGGGTGTAAGTAATATTTAGAGCTTTGGCCGCAGGCGCCCAAAGCGCCTTGTCCTGCGCTTCCTGCCATCCGCCACCCGATGACGCAATCACAACGTCAGCTGCGAAAGCGGCTGAATACGTGCCGAGAGCCAGGATGGTCGACACGGCGGCTGCGACTTGGATCAATCTTGTCTTTCTCATTTTCATTCCCCTTTGTTCATAAAGGCGCCATTCGTTTTGAGTACACTGCACACCGGGCGTCGATCGGAGAACAGCCGTCTAGACCACCAGAGCAGACGTGCTTATGCAGCTCGGCCGACGGCAGTTTTCGATTTCGCTTCAAGCTGAAATTGCGTAATCAAAGTGGTAAGGGTGTCGGCCTCTGCAGCCAGCTCAAGGCTCGCAGCTGTCACTTCCTCCACCATCGCAGCGTTCTGCTGGGCAATGTGATCAATATGGTTGATCGTTGCATTGACTTCCTGCAGCGCACCAGACTGGTCGTGGCTTGCGCGTGCAATCATTTCGACATGCTGACTGATAATGGCGGTCTGCGCGCTGATCTTCGCCAAAACCGTGCCGGTTTCCTGGACCGACTGCGAACCAGAGCCGACTTCACTCGTTGATCTGTTGATCAGATCCTTGATTTCTTGAGCAGCAGCAGCCGAGCGCTGCGCCAATTCACGGACTTCCATAGCGACGACCGCGAAGCCCTTGCCGGCTTCACCGGCACGGGCGGCTTCGATACCGGCGTTGAGCGCCAGCAAGTTGGTCTGGAAGGTGATCTCATCAATGACGCCGATAATCTGCTCGATGTGACGCGATGCGCTCTCGATGCGCTCCATTGCATCTATAGCGTTCCTGACAACGCCCGCCGAAAGGTCAGCGCTTTGCTTTGCCTCCTGAACGATCTGTTCAACATCCCTGACGCGTTCGGCTGAGGAACGGACGGTGGCTGTAATCTTGTCCACTGCCGCTGCAGTTTCTTCAAGCGAAGCTGCCTGCTGTTCAGTACGCTTGGCAAGATCTGCGGCCGATTGGGCGCCAACGGCAGAGATGCTGATAACAAAAGGGAATACGAAAAGAAGTACTTTTGCGCGGATGCTGTAACGTGACAACAATTTGTCCACTGCAGAGCAGGAAAGTGGTGCCCGTCTCGCTATAAACCCGGATATAGCGCCCGTAACCGATCTCAAACTTCTCATTCCCATCCCCTCCCTGAAAGCGAGCATCACGCTCCGCCCATATCCTGACCGAACTTTTCTCTTTGGCGGATAGCGGCCCCGGTACCCGTAGGGTCCGGGTTACCCTTCGCCGCTCAACTGAGTCTTCACTGGGTAGGCACCTGACTGATCCGGATCAGGCTTCGGTCCGCCGTAAGTGAGCGCGCATGCGCCACCTGCATCCACCCTTGCCGGACCAGCCAGGATTAGTCTGAAAAAGGCATCTCCGAAAACACCCATGGCAAGCTTCCTGTCTCGGCATTCTCACAGCCTGTCGGTTCTGGCGCGCTTGCCTTTACCGTCGTTGCAGCCACCACCGCCTTCAGACGAAGCGGTCGGTAATTGTCGATGAGATCGGGCATTTCCTTGCCCGCGTCTTTGCAAGCTTTTGTCACTCCATCTCCTGGCTGATTTCGTTGCTTCAGCTTCATCTGCTGCGGAATGTCCCGCTCAGTTTCTCTCCGGCTGCCGCCGTCGAATTCCGGCGGCAGCCAAGTTGCCTTGGGAGGCACGAACGAAGAAAGGATCAATCACCGTCTGTCGACGGCTGTGCGAGAATGGCAATCGCGCCCGGCGTCCCGGCTGCCTTTCGACGTCGCAGCGTGAATGCCATGCCAATCATGATCACCGTGCAGGTCACGCCGAGCAGCAGTGCGGAAACAGCCGCTGATTCAGGGCTGGTATTGAAGCGAATGCCTTCCCAGAGCTTTCGTGGCAGTGTCTTGACGGAAAGGTCACTCAGGAAGATCGATGCGACCGATTCATCGAATGACAGCAGCATTGCTAGAAGACCGCCGATGGCGAGGCCGGGAAGCAACAAGGGGAAGACAACGGTGCGAAAGACGCGCCATGGATTTGCACCAAGGCTTGCCGCCGCGAGTGACAGCGCCGGATCGATTGAGCTGTAGGTTGCTGAGGCGACCAGATAAACAACCGGGAAAATCAGCACGGTATGCGCAAGGATGATACCCATCTCAGTATCTACCAACCCCACTCGCGCGAAGGTCAAATACGCCCCCAGCGCGAAGACAACGGCCGGTACACTAAGCGGCGACTGCACAAGTGCCTCCAGAGCGCCTTGAAACCAAAAGCGGCGCCCACCAAAGCCCAGCACGGCAAGGATTGCGAGAAGAAGGCTGAGGATGCAGGTGGCAATCCCGATCCGGAGACTGGTCAGAGCTGCGCCCATCCATTCGGAGCTGCCGAGGATCGTTTCGAACCAGCGTAGCGAAAAGCCGGGAGGCGGGAAAATGAGGACATCCGCCGAACTGAAACTGACAGGGAAGAGAATGAGCAGTGGAAGCAAGATGTACGACGATATCAACACTAGGTATATCGCTGGCACAACCGCGCTTCCCGCTCTCCACAATGATGACAGTCCGGGATTTGCTTTCGGCAACGCTACCGATCGGCGAAGCAGAGAGGTGTCCGGCTTTTCCTCTGAATGTCCCTGAGAGGTAATAGAAAGTGGGGCAGGGCGCTGCCAACGCGACAGGAAGCGGGCGACCATCGTCAGTGCTGTGACCACGATCGTCGCAACGATGGCAAGCGTTATGCCAAGGGCCGCGGCCATGGCCCAATCCGCACCCGTCTCGATCTCCGATTGGATAACCTGTGCAAGCATTTGCTGCCTTTGGTTACCCAAAAGTGCCGGCGCTATGAAGCTCGCGATCGTGAAAAGGAAGGTGATGATGACGCCCGATTGAATGCCACGGATCGACAGCGGAACAACCACTCCCAGCCAGGCGCGTAGCGGGTTAGCGCCAAGTGTATTTGCTGCGAGCAGAATACGTCCGTCGATACGTCGTAGGACTGTGACGAGCGAGAAAACCATCATTGGAATGGAGGAATGCACGAGCGCCAGCACAACAGCAGGCTCGCTGAACAACAATGGGAGCGGCTCTGAGATGAGGCCAAGACTGAGCAGTGTTCCGTTGACAAGGCCGCGCTGGCCGAGGATCGCGATCCAGGCGAACGTGCGCACCAGAACACTCGTCAGAAAAGGAACAAGCACCAACAATCCGAGAAGGAGCGCCTTTATACCGGTTGCCCGGCTGAGGAACCATGCAAGCGGATACGAGATCACCAGTGTTATTGCGGTCGCTTCAAGGCTTATGCGTACGGTCGTCCAGGTAATTTTAAGATAGACTGAGCCTGCGAATATGCGCATGAAGCGCGCCACAGCGTCGCCGCCAAAGGCTTGTGGCACTATTGCGAGCAGTGGAATGAAGAAGGCGAGGAGCAAGAGCACGAAAACGGGCACCAGCAGTAAAGTTTGACCCCGGTTCGCAAGTAAATTCTGTTTCATTGTGTTACTCCTCGCCGCCTGAACTTATTGCATGATGTACGTGGCCCACTCGGCCTTCACCGAGTCGTAGTTGTCGTTCCACCACTTCGAGTTGAGAACGGCGCTTACTTTGGCGTTAGCCGGGTAGCTTGGCAGATCCTTGGCAACAGCCGGGTCAAGGAGTCTCAGCGCATCGACGTTGGTCGGGCCGTATGCGATCACGCGCGTGAGTTCGGCCTGTTGTTCGGCTTGAGCGGCGAAATTGATGAACTTCATCGCTTCACCTGCATTCCGGGCACCCTTGGGTACTGCCCAGTATTCGGTATCGGCAAGGGCGCCTTCCCAGGTATAACCCCAATTTGCCCCTGCCTTGATGGCGTTCTTGATACGCCCTGTGCCAGCGTAAACCATGTCGGCCTCACCCTGCTGCATGAGAGCCTGGATGTCGGATGCGCCCTTGTAACCGATGACCTGATCTTTCACCCGGTCAATGACTTTCAAGGCGCGTTGCACGTCGAGAGGATAGAGATCGGCCGGCTTCACGCCGTCTCCCATCAGCGCAAATTCAAGAGAGTAGGTTGCATCAGACGGGAGGACACGCCGGGCCTTTACGCTCGGGTCAAAAAATTGAGCCGGAGTGACTTCGTTCGGAAACTTGTCCTTGTTCCATGCGAGGTTGGTCCCGAAAACCATGTAGCCAACGCCGTATTTGGTGCGGAAATTTTCCGGAATGTTATCGGCCTTTACGACCGAGTAATCGATCGGCTCAAGCAGGCCGTCCTTCACCTCACTCGCGAAGGCAGGGCTCTCGGCGGAGATCACGTCCCAGGTGACATTGCCGCTCTCTACCATGGCTTTGACCTTGGCATATCCGGTACCAGTGGTACCGGTTACCTTGACCCCACTCGCCTTGGCATACGGGTCGAAATAGGCCTTTGTCTGCGCTTCCTGAAAGGAACCTCCGTAAGAGGAGATAACGAGGTCGGCGGCAGATGCGGCGCCCGAAAGCATGATGACACCGGTGGCAGCAAGCAAAGTGGTCGAGATGCGCTTGAAGAATGTGGTCGAATTCATCGTTTTTCTCCTCTGGATGTCATGGGTTTTCCCACTTCAAAATTCCGCTTCAGGGTCATCCTTCTGTCGGAAGAATTGCGACGGACGCCGGCGGCCACTGCGCGATGACGGCCGCACCAGGAGTAAGGCTCCCGGCAAGATCATCTCCACGCATGACGTTGGCGAGCAGGGACTGCCCGTCGGATAGTTGCAAGGCGACACGCCAGCCAGCACCGAGGTAGGTCACATCCCGGATCGTGGCGGAAACGCCGAATGAGCTTTCTGTTGAAGGTTTCAATGGCGAGAGGATCGTCACGTTCTCGGGTCTGACGACGATATCGAACGGTCCGTCTGCCGGGGACGGCAGCGCCTGACGTGCACCGCCGATCTCATAACCCTTGCCTCCGTCCGTGCCACTTACCCGAAGGATCGAACATTCCCCGATGAAGCGTGCCACAAAGTGGTTGGACGGATGAGCGTAGATTGTCTCCGGGTCGGCGACCTGAAGCAGCTTTCCACCGGACATAATGCCGATCCGGTCAGCCATGGCCATCGCTTCCGATTGGTCATGGGTGACGTAGATAACCGTGATGCCAAGCTCATGCTGAATTCGCTTCAGTTCCTGCTGCATCTGGTCACGGAGCCGCCGGTCGAGGGCGCCAAGGGGTTCATCCATAAGGAGAATGGAAGGACTGAAAACCAGAGCTCGCGCGAGTGCAACACGTTGTTGCTGCCCCCCAGACATTTGTATTGGATATGACGCTCCGCGGTCGGTCAGATTAACCAGGCTGAGAGCGGCCTTAACCCTCTCTTCTCGTTCGCTGCGCCCAACACCGCGCATTCTAAGGGGGTACGCGACATTTTCAGCCGCGGTCAAATGCGGAAAAAGTGCATAGTTCTGGAAGACTACACCGATCTGCCGCCGATGTGGCGGCACGTCTGAAACAGGTGTACCCGACATCAGAACACGGCCCTCCGTCGTCCTTTCGAACCCCGCCAGCAGCATAAGGAGGGTTGTCTTCCCGGAACCGCTCGATCCGAGCAGGGCAAAGAATTCTCCCTGCGCGATATCCAGGCTGACCTTATCAACGGCAGTGACAGGACCATAGCGGCGCGTCACAGCCTGAAACGAGACGGCGGGTAGCGGCTGGTCGTTCATCACACGTCCCTACCAAGCTCGAATGGTGTCAGGACCTCATAACCACTGTCGGTGACAAGCACGGTGTCACCGAAACGGGCACCACCGATACCATCGACGTAGATCCCAGGTTCGACGCTGAGGACCATACCGGCTTGGAGTTGAACGGCGGAGTTCGCCTTGAGTTCAATGCCGTCCCAGTCGGAATATCCAATTCCCCGGCCCGTTCGATGCAAAAACGGGCTGTCCCAACCGCCCTGTTCAATAACGTCGACGGCGGCTGCATGGACCTCGCCAGCAGTGACGCCGGGTCGGATTTTCGCCAAAGCAGCTTCCTGAGCTCGACGAGCGAAATCGACTACCTTGCGAAGCTCAGCAGAGAGCGGCTTCGAACCGACGGCGATAGGTCGGTCGAAACAAACTCCGTAGCCTGCGAAGACTTGGCCACAAAGGCAGATCTGCACATTCTCGCCGTCATTCATGATCCTACCACCACCAGAGCAGTGGCAACGAGCAGTGCGTTCAGGACCACTTCCGACCATGTTCATCTGGTGCGGCCAGAATCTGGGCTGTTCCGCGTCGTTACCCAGAAACTCAGCGCTCCGCTTGATAGCAGCCGTAAGCGAGGCAAGCGTAACCTGCCATTCTGCGGCGCCAGGTGTGATGGCTTGACGAGCGGCGGCGTACTGATGCCCGACAATATCTGTCGCCCGACGAATACCATCGATGACGACAGCATTCTTGAGAGCAAGCTGATCACGCAAAAAGGATGTTGCATCCTTTATGCGTTCGGAGCCAAGAACCTGTCTCACCAGTTCGATGTTGGAAGCCCAGGTTGAGTTGAAGTCGACGCCGATCGCCTGAGCATGAGGTGCGATCTCGCCGATGTACTTCGCGAGAGCGTCCTGATGGGACATCGGCGCAGGTATCGGTTCTTCCCATTCGACCCATTCAGCTTCGACAGGTGTCGTGCATCTCGCTCTGATCTCCTTGGCTTCGCTGCGAGGGGAAACGAACGCCGGCTGTCCTTGCTGTTCAAACACCAGCCAGATCGGCCTGCCGATCGGAAGACCGTTCAGGCCGGTGAAGAAGCGCAGGTAATCGAAGCCGGAGATGGCAAGAATATCAATGGCGGCATGCTTCATCGCCGCCTGGGTGCGCTCAATGCGATTGCGATACTCCGCGTCGGATGGAAATTTCAGTTCTGACGTCTCAGGGTTTTGATACATTGCATTCCCCAACTTGTTATTTTGATACTCGCAAGCCTTAAATCGACTTGACGTTAAGCCGGTATCTCTCGTGTGATGGTGCGTGCGTGGCCGAATGCGCCACGTGTACCGCAGATGTGCGCCGCATATTGCGCTCCGTCGCTGGCGGCGTCCTTAAGCGATGCTCCAGTCAGCACGCGGCACACGAGCCGGCTGAGAAACGCGTCTCCAGCCCCAAGCGTGTCAACTGCATCGACCGGAACCGCAGGCGCAAAGAGCACATTGCCCTTGTGGCAAACCGTAGCGCCCCGAGCCCCTTGCGTTACAGTCACGAGCTCGACGCCTGCCGAAAGGGCCGTGTCCAGAACGTGTTTCACTTCATCATCGCTGGCATTCGATCTGGAGAACGCCGCCACCTTGACGTAGGGCAAGACGTCTGCGGCATAATCCAGACTGCGATCGGAGAAGTCGAAGGAGATCGCAACGCGCTCCCTGATCTCAGGGAGCTGACTATCAAGCTGGCTCGTTTCCCCGGTGTGAGCAAGGTCGAAGCCGGCCAGATATTCGAGATCGGCACTGTCGAGTTTGAACATCGAAACGCCTTTCTCGCACAGACCCCAGACGCGATTGTTGCCGTCGTCATCCATGTGCACCGTTGCGAAAGCGTTCGGCCCCTCCTTGACTCGCAGACGTGTGAGTTCAACACCCTCCGCCTGCAAGCTGGATCGAATGAGATCGCCATGGGAATCGGTGCCAATGACACCGAGATAAGCGGCACTTAGTCCACTGCGCTGGGCGTGGACGGCAAAGTTTACCGCGTTGCCGCCCGGGAACATGAGCTTCTGATTGAAATACCGGTCGACAACATTGTCACCCACGCCACAAACACGCATTTGACGACCTCAGTAAGTTGTTTTGAACATGTATCGGCGATCGTTTAGGTCGTGACCTGTGACGGCTTGATAGTGCTCGGCCAGTCGCCTAGACAATGTCGAAAGGAGAAGAGGCGTAATTTCCCCGCGCACCGACGCTGGAACGCCTGGAAGGCTATAGTCCTTCGAGTCCACGACACGGCAGCGCTGGGTGTTCTTGGTAAGAAATGTCTCGACCCGATCGATTATGGCGCGGGTATCGTCCTCGCCCTTGAACAGGAGGACAGGGGTATCAGGCTGAACGACTTCAAAAGCACCATGCAGGAACTCGTTGGCGTTGAACCACGAGGCGTGCTTCCACTGCATTTCCATGAGGTAGCACATGGCGAAGCCATAGCCGGCGCCCTGATTGGGACCAGCGGAGAGCACATAGGTGAGGGGTTCGGAACCGAAGGCGACCGCCGTTTCGTGAAGATTAGCCTCAGCTTCTTCGATCGCCTTTTCAAAAGCAGCAGGAACGGCCGCATAAGCCTGTTCGATTGCCGCATAGTCGAGTTCGGCGCCGGTTTCTCGAAGGAGGGCCGTCACCACCATGCCGACGAGCAATTGCTTCGGCGCCAGAATGGTCCGGTCGCTATTGTAGGTAAACACGTCATCGCACTCGGCAGCGAGCGGTGTCGTCTCATTCTTGGTAAATCCGATGACACGGGCGCCGACTGAACGGCAATGGCGAGCTGCCTCGATCGTTTCTTTCGTCGTACCATTATGTGAGGCGACGAGAACGACGGAATCTGCGGAGAGCAGTGCCGGCGAACGGCGGTTGAACTCTTCACTGTTGAAGTGGAAGGTCGGGATTTTCGCGCTGCGATCGCACCTGTAGGCAGCCGCCGAGAAGTCATTGTACGAACCGCCGCAGCCGATCAGGAAAATATTTCGCGCGCCCTTTGCAGCCGCTTTGACAACCTCTGCGATCCTTTCTCGCTGGGTCAGGGCCGCTTCGATGGTGCTGCGGAATTCGGGATCGGGAGAGACGAGATTTGGGTAGTTGGTCATCATGCTTCGCTTTCTGAGTTGAGACTGTGAGCGCGCTCTCATGTGACACCGGTCTCACAATTTTGGGCGTGCTGTCAAGTGTTTTGTTAGATACTCATTCTCTGCTATTGACGATGGGACGAGCGAAAATGCGGACAATCAAATGAAGACAAGTGAACGCGCGAACTCTCAGCCGACAGTGAGCGACGTTGCGCGCGCAGCCGGGGTTTCGCGCGCAACGGCAGCGCGGGTGCTGGGCGGATATGGGTACGCCGGATCGGAGGCGCGCGAACTGGTTCTCGATGCGGCCAAACGGCTGGCTTATCAACCGAACCAACTCGCTCGAAGTATGGCGACCGGCCGCACCAAGACCATCGGTGTGGTGGTTGCCGATATCGAGAACCTGTATTTTGCAAGGGCTATCCGGGCGATTACGGATACTGCGAACGCGAACGGTTTCGATGTCGTTTTGGCAAACACCGACGAAAATGTTGAGCTCGAGCGCTCCGCAGTCCGGGTCATGCTGGCCAAACGAGTTGATGGATTGATTGTCTCACCAGCGTCAAGCGTCGACGTCGATCATCTCGTTGAAGCGCGTAACTTGGGTTGCCCGTTCGTACTTCTCGACAGGCGTGTGCCTGTTCTAAAGGCGGATACGGTTGCGATCGATAACTTTCCGGCGGCTCGTGAGGCGGTAGGGACGTTCGTCAGGTCAGGCCACAAGCGCATCGCGTTGGTCTCAAATTCAAGATTTGAAGGTGGTCAGAAGTATCTGACGTCACCCGTTCGCGAGCGCTTGGAGGGCTACAAGGCTGCGCTTCACGACGCGGGAATCCAGAACGACCCAAAGCTTGCCCTCTTCGGCGGCGGCAATAATGAACAGCTTGCGCAAAAGCTGCGCAAGCTTTGCCAAAGCGATGAGCGCCCAACCGCATTCCTGGCGGTGACAAGCGCGGTAGCCTTGGTGATCCTTGGTGTTTTAAGAGACGTTGGCCTGAGCGTTCCCGATGACGTGTCTCTGATATGCTTTGAGAATGCGGATTGGACGGTTGCCGTTACTCCTCCCCTGACCGTCATCGCGCAACCGATAAAAGAACTGGCATCAGCGGTGACCGAACGACTCATTGCTCGGCTTCAGGGCGATCTAAAGAGCCAGGCCAAAGAGACCCTGCTTTCGGCGACGCTGATTAGCCGTGGCTCGGTTAGCATCCCGCAGCTTTTCGAAAGCAGGGGACGCGACACGGGTAATACGCCGCCGTCCACCTCCTGATCCTTGCACAATTGATTGCTCGCAAGCCGACGCTTGAACACTCTTGACAACAAGGTGAGAGCGGTCCCATATGAGAGCGGTATCAGTTTGCGATCACATCGCGTTCAATGATCCGAAGTTCAACTCTCCCGCCTGCGCTTACCCAGAACGGGAATATCAATCCGAAGGTGATTAAATGAAACTGCAAGGCAAAACCGCCGTCGTCACAGGCGCTGGCCGCGGCATTGGGCGTGCGACCGCCCTGGAGCTGGCCAAGGAAGGCTGCAATGTCGTCCTGGCTGCGATCGAACTCAACGAAGTCGAGGCAGTAGCTGCCGAGATCCGCGCAATCGGCCCCGAGGCACTGGCCGTGCGGACCGATGTGCAGCATAAATCCGAGGTAGATGCCTTGGCGAAAGCGGCGTTCGACCGGTTCGGCGCAGTCGATATTCTCGTGAACAACGCCGGCGTGGCGATCCATAACACCATCCCGAACATCAAGGAAGCTGATTGGGACTGGATGATGGCCATCAACCTAAAGGGCACGTTCCTATGCACACAAGCATTCTTCCAGCACATGTGCGATCGGCGTCATGGCCATATTATTAACGTCGTTTCGCGTGCTGGTAAGGTCGCCTCCGCCAAGTTCGGCGCTTACGCTGCTTCGAAATTTGGAATGCTTGGATTCACCCAGACCACGGACCAGGAAGGTATTGAGTTCGGCGTTAAGGCAACGGCGGTTTGCCCAGGTGCCGTTGATACCCAGCAGCGCTCCGATAATCACATCGATGACCGTTCGCAACTGCTCCAGCCCGAGGACGTTGCAGAGTACATTGCGTTCATCGTCACCAGGCACGACCGCGTCTACATCGGTGAAGTGTCACCGATCGCACAGCAACTAAAACCACTTCCGGGCAGCGGCTGGCTCAAGCCAGGCATTTAAATATTCTGGCGTCGTAGGGTAATCAGATGTCCGTTCATACCACCATTCAAGCTGTGACAGGCCGCATAGCGGCACGAAGCGCGCAATCGCGTCAAAATTATCTTGAGCTTATCGAGGCGCAGAGAAAGGGTGGCGTACATCGTTCCGCGCTGTCTTGTGGCAACCTGGCTCACGGCTTCGCCGCATGCTCGTCGTCCGAAAAGGCGATGCTGAGCGGATCGGAAGCACTGAATCTTGGCATTGTCACCTCCTATAATGACATGTTGAGCGCCCATCAGCCCTACGGCACCTATCCGGACATCATCAAGGCTGCAGCCCACGCGGTGGGCGCGACTGCGCAGATCGCTGGTGGTGTGCCGGCAATGTGTGACGGGGTCACGCAGGGGCAGCCTGGAATGGACTTATCGTTATTTAGCCGTGACGTGATCGCGATGTCCACCGCGATCGCGCTCAGCCATAATATGTTCGATGCTGCGGTATACCTTGGGGTCTGCGACAAGATCGTTCCAGGGCTTCTTATCGGAGCGCTGTCCTTCGGCCATCTTCCTGCGGTCTTTGTACCGGCAGGCCCCATGACATCGGGCCTCTCGAATGATGAGAAAGCGCGCATTCGCCAGCTTTCATCGGAGGGTAAGATCGACCGCGCGCGGTTGCTCGACGCCGAGGCGAAGTCTTATCATTCGCCTGGCACATGCACCTTCTACGGCACTGCGAACTCCAACCAGATGCTCATGGAAATTATGGGGCTTCATATCCCGGGTTCGAGCTTCGTCAACGCGAACACATCCTTGCGCGAAGCCCTCACCCGTGAGGCAACTCGTCGTGCGCTTTCGCTGACAGCCGGAGGAAAAAACTATACACCGATCGGTCACATCATCGATGAGAGGTCGATTGTAAACGGTATTGTGGGATTACTTTCGACCGGCGGCTCCACAAATCATACGCTTCACATCATCGCAATTGCACAAGCAGCCGGACTGCATGTCACCTGGCAAGACATGAGCGATCTCAGCGATGTTGTGCCACTTCTAGCGCGTGTCTATCCAAATGGCTCTGCCGACGTGAACCATTTCCACTCCGCCGGAGGCATGGGCTTTCTAATCCGCGAATTGATCGACGGCGGCTTCCTGCACGAGGACGTCGATACGATCTGGGGAAGAGGTCTTCGAAAATATGCGGTCACACCAGGGCTAGAGGGTAACGAGGTGGTGTTTCACCGGACATCCCTGGCGTCGAGTAATCCAAAGGTGCTTGCGCCGGTCAGCCACGCATTCTCCCCGAACGGTGGATTGAAGTTGCTGTCGGGCAATATTGGCAAGTCAGTCATCAAGGTCTCTGCCGTCAAGCCGGAGAACCGCGTCATCGAAGCGCCAGCACGTGTATTCCATGCTCAGGAAGAGCTTCAGCAAGCGTTCCGCAACGGTGAACTCGATGGCGATCTTATTGCCGTCGTCCGGTTCCAGGGGCCGAGATCAATCGGCATGCCCGAACTCCACAAACTCACTCCGGCGCTTGGTGTATTGCAAGATCGAGGCTTCAAGGTTGCATTGGTCACCGACGGACGGATGTCGGGTGCCTCGGGCAAGGTTCCGGCCGCGATCCATATCACGCCGGAAGCTTCGGATGGCGGTGCTATTGCCAAAATTCGCGATGGCGACCTCATTAAGCTGGATGCCAACGTGGGCACATTGACTTTCCTCGGAGATGAGGAGGAGTTCCACGCGCGTCCGGCCATAAGCCACGATCTTCGGTCGCAACAGCATGGCACTGGTCGCGAGCTTTTCGCTCGCTGTCGATCGTTGGTCAGCTCAGCTGATCAAGGCGCCAGTATTCTCGGTAGCTTTTAGTCGAATTCACGAGGAGGAAAACTATGGAGTATCGCTTATTAGGGCGTTCAGGCCTCAAGGTGTCGACCTTGACTATTGGTACGATGACCTTTGGTGGCGTCGGCTGGGCAAAAACTGTCGGCGATCTTGGCGTACCAGAGGCGAAGCGACTTGTGGATCTCTGCCTTGATGCCGGGGTCAACTTGATCGACACGGCCGATGTCTATTCCGACGGCAAGTCCGAAGAGATTGTCGGCGATATTCTCGGCGGAAAGCGCAAAGGCAGCACGTTGATCGCCACAAAAGCGCGCTTTAACATGGGGCCGGGTCCGAACGACGGGGGTCTGTCGCGTCAATATCTGATCGCAGCGTGTGAGGCGAGCCTGAAAAGGCTGAAGACCGACGTCATCGACCTTTACCAGGTTCACGAATGGGATGGGCAGACACCATTGGAAGAAACGATGGAAGCCCTCGATACCCTCGTTCGCCAAGGGAAGGTCAGATACATCGGCTGCTCGAATTTCACGGGCTGGCAGATCATGAAGGCGCTCGGCGTCAGTGAGAAGGATAAACGTCAGCGTTTTGTAAGCCAGCAGATCCATTACACCCTCGAAGCGCGCGATGCCGAATATGAACTGTTGCCGATTTCCGTCGACCAGGGCATCGGCGTGCTTATCTGGAGCCCGCTTGCGGGCGGCCTGCTTTCCGGAAAGCACCGCCGCGACCGAGCGGCTCCAGAAGGCAGCCGCCAGTTTGCTGGCTGGACCGAGCCGCCGATCCGCGACGAAAACCGCCTCTGGAATATCGTTGATACGCTGGTATCGATTGCTGAGGGCCGCGGCGTTTCTGCGGCTCAGGTTGCACTGGCTTGGCTGTTGGGCCGCAAGGTTGTTACCTCAGTTATCATCGGTGGACGAACTGAGGCGCAGTTTAAAGACAATCTCGCGGCTGCTGATCTGAAGCTTTCGAACGAAGAACGAGAACGGCTCGATGAGGTCAGTATTCCCCCCTTGCTCTATCCTTACTGGCACCAGCGCAACAATGCAGCAGACAGGCTGAGTGAGGCAGATCTCGAATTGCTCTCACCTCATCTGAGGAAGAAGTCTTAATGGGTCTGGAGCAGGCGCCTGCTGTCTGGCCACACTTTCTTCCGTTGCGTCACGTCGCCCGGGATGGAGGTACCCCCTGCATGCCGAAAAATGTCTAAGACGAGGGAATTTCAATTTTCGTGAAAGATGACAATCAATGTCAGGACCGCAGCATCGCCCAAGATGATACGCCCGAAACTAAGAATTTCATCGCTGAAAAAGGTCGCGGAAGTGCTGCTCCGACGATAGCCGATGTTGCGCGCGCATCGGGTGTCTCGCGCGCGACGGCTGCGAGGGTTCTCGGTGACTATGGCTATGTCCGTGCGCAAACGCGGCAACTGGTTCAGGAGGCTGCCACGAGCTTGGCGTATCAACCCAATCAGCTTGCAAGAAGCATGGCCACCGGTCGCAGTAAGACAATCGGTGTCGTGATAGCCGATATTGAGAACTTGTATTTTGCTCGGGCTATCCGAGCCATTACGGATACAGCTAGCTCACACGGTTTTGTCGTGATCCTGGCGACGACGGACGAGGATATTGAACTCGAGCGAGATGCGGTGCGCGTTCTCCTAGCGAAGCGCGTCGATGGATTGATCATTTCACCGACCTCAAGCAGTGAGGTAGAGCATCTTGTAAACGCGTCCGGGAGAGACTGTCCGATTGTTCTTCTGGACAGACGGGTCCCCGTGCTTTCCGCTGACACCTTCGCGATCGACAATTTCCGTGCAGCCTATGAGGCCGTGACCACACTCATCGGACGAGGCCACAGGAGTATCGCCCTAGTGTCAAACGCTCCAGCACATGGCGAGCAGCATTACCTCATTTCGTCGGTTCGCGAGCGCATCGACGGTTACCGCGCAGCTTTGCATGATGCTGAAATACCGATCGCTCCCGAACTGGTAGTTTTGGGCGGCTGGGATCCAGGCAATCTGGCGCAACAAGTGCGCGTGCTATGCAGTTCTTCAGATCGTCCTACTGCCTTTTTGGCTACAGACAGCTCGGTGGCCCTGGTTCTCCTCGAGGTCGTCCGGGAAATGAACCTTTCGATTCCCGACGATATTTCCCTCATTTGCTTCGATAATGCTGACTGGACCGCCGCGACCACTCCTCCGCTGACAGTGATTTCACAGCCCATAAAGGAGCTCGCGACCGCGGCCACGGAAGATCTGATCGCCCGTTTGAACGGTGAGGCTACCAACTCTGCAAAAGAGGTGCTTCTTCCAGCGACCCTAGTGGCGCGCGGTTCGGTTGGCGATGCCCCGTACTAAAGGAGGCAAAATCTCAGCACGGTAGCATTGTCAGAATGCTAACCGCCTGGCGTTGGACAGGCGGTGATATTTGTTCAGCGCCAGCAGCAGGAAGCTTTGCGTTCCGGCATTGGGTCATTCTGGTTTTGCTCGCAAGTCTTCAGAATTCGTGGCGTGGACCCGCCGATTGCGTCAAAATCGATTGGTCGAACGCTCACGTGACGCGGCCGTTGTGCTTCACAGCGTAGGTTGCTCACAACGACGCTACCTGATCAGGTTCACTGTGGCGCACCAAGATATTGGAAAAGAAATGGAACTCAGAAGCGTTTTGCAAAAATTCCGATTAGACGGAAAAGTCGCTTTGATAACAGGCGGAACGCGCGGCATAGGGCTGGCGGCTGCTCACGCTTTTGGTGAGGCTGGCGCCAAGCTTTACCTGAGTGCGCGTCGCGAGGAATATGAAGACGGCGGCAAGATACAGAGTTCGGGCTATGCCGTAACTTTTATTCCTGCTGACCTGACGACACGTGATGCGGCGACGGAGCTCGTCAATAAAGTTATAGAAGATGCTGGCAAAATAGACATTCTGGTCAATAATGCCGGCCTTGCGAACGGAGGTGACACGCCTCTATTTACTGAAGAACAATGGCGCGACGTGATGGCATTGAATGTCGACTCGGTGTTCTGGTGCTCGCAAGCTGTCATCAATTCAATGCGCGACACGGGAGGCGGCACGATTGTCAACGTTGGGTCGATGTCCGGGATCGTCTCAAATATTCCCCAGAATCAGGTTGCTTATAATAGCTCCAAAGCTGCGGTTCATATGATGACCAAAAGCCTCGCAAGCGAATTGGCCGAAGATAATATTAGGGTCAATGCTGTTGCTCCCGGTTATATCGAAACGATCATGTCACGAGCAGGTATGGAGCATCCTGTTCGGGGCCCAATCTGGCGTGAGATGACGCCGATGAAGCGCTTCGGCAAAGCCGAGGAGGTGGCAGCCGCGATCTTGTTCCTTGCCTCGGAGGCGTCTAGCTATGTGACTGGGGATATTCTCGTTGTAGACGGTGGCCACACGACGAGGTAGTTGTAAGCGGACCCGAAACTGTGGTCATCAGAATAAATTGGCCGCCGCAAGATGACCTCCGGCGGCCAGCATAATTTAATCGATTTTTGTGTTCTCGATACTGAAACCCGACTGGAACGTCAGGAACCCAGGCATGTTCGTGAAGCCCGTGACACCTTTCTTGACGGCATAGCTCTGCTCGCGCCACATGAAGTAGACGAGCGGTGACAACTCGAGGGCGCGATCGACGAATTCGTCGTAGATCTTTGCACGTTCGGCCTTGTCGACGGTGCTGCGGCCCTTGTCCAGGAGCTCGTTGATCTTGGCATCGTTGAAGTAAGGCGAGTTGTTGGTTCGGACGAGCTTGTCGCCACCGTAGTAGTAGTTGCTCAGCCAGTCCGCATCGGTGATCTCGCCAAGGCTTCCAAGCACGGTGAAGTCGTAGTCCCCATTGTTCGTCTTCGACATCCGGCTCGCCCAGTCCGGGAGGTCAAGCGTGACCTTGATCTCGATCTTCGCCAGTTCGGACTGGATCGCGATGGCGGTGTTCTGATGGAAGCTGTACTGCGAAGTCGCGAGCAGCCTCACGGTGAAGCCGTTAGGATACCCCGCCTTGGCTAGCAGCGCCTTTGCCTTCTCCGGATCATGCTTGAAGTAGTTGGCCTTCGCCTCGGAATACCCCATGTAGCCTTTTGGAATGGCGATGCCCCAGAGCGCCTGGCCCAATCCGTTGAATGCCGTGTTGATGATCACGCTACGATCGACGGCGTATGAGATCGCCTGACGGACCTCCGGCTTGGAGAACGGTTCGAACTTCGTGTTGAACTGCAACCCCATGAACGGACCGGTGTTGCGCAGAAGCTGTGTGCCGGGCCCCTTTTCCAGGTCCGCGGAGTCCTTCGCAGGAACATATTCGATCACGTCGACGTCACCGGATTTCAGCGCGTTCACGCGAGTGTTCTCGTCGCCATAGAATACGTAGTGAACTTCGTCGAGATCGGGCTTGCCCTTCTTGTAGTAGCCCGCGAACTTCTTGACGACGATTTCGCGGCCGCGCGTCCAGTTGACGAATTGGAACGGACCGGCACCGACTGGCGAGGCGGTGGGGTTCGCGGCATTCTTCTGGAGCCACGCAGCAGGCACGATCACGGATTCCGGAAGCGCCAGATAATCGACCAGAGCCATGGAGGGGCTGGACAGCGTGAGCTTCACTGTTTTCGCGTCCGGAGTCTCGATCTTCGAAATGATGGAAAGCTCGTTGCGGAATGCGGCTTTGCCCGCCGGATCGATCATCCGCTCCAGGGACGCTTTCACGTCTGCAGCGGTGACAGGCGAACCATCGTGGAAAGTCGCCTGTCGGAGATGAAAAGTAAATTCTTTTGCGTCAGGGCTGATGTCGTAGCTCTCGGCGAGTTCCGGCGAAATCTTGCCATCGATGCCGTAGTTGACGAGACCGCGATGGATCGCGAGCTTCACAGTTCGTCCAGACGTGCCCGGCTGGATCACTGTATCGAGCGAGGAAGGTTCGCTCGAAAGGCCGAAGTACAGAGTACCACCAGCGAGGGCTGTCGTCGCAGGGAGGCCAAGAAGGCCAGCCGCGACAGCGAGTTGAATGAGTCTTTTCATGCTGTTCCCTTTCCTAGTTAAGATTTTTAGTTTTCACGCAATCTCGGGTCGAGATGGTCACGGAGCGCGTCGCCAAGAATGTTGATTGCGAGCACCGTGAAGGCGAGGCAAGCAGAGGGCCAGACGACATACATGGGGTTCTGGTTGAGGTAACCGCGAGCTGTGCCGATCATCTGTCCCCAGGAAGGCTCGGGTGGAACGATTCCAAGCCCGAGGAAGCTCAGTCCAGATTCGAGCAGGATCGCGGCAGCGATCGTCAACGTTCCCTGGACGACGAGCGGAGACAGGATATTGGGCAGGATGGCCTTGAACACGACTCGCAGGTAGCGAGCCCCCATCGCGTGTTCCGCTTCGACGTATTCCTGTCGAATGACCTGAAGCGTGGCGGACTGGGCAACGCGGGCGAACTGCGGAATGAAAATGATGCCGATAACCACACTCAGGCTCGCGACTCCGCTCTTCCAGAAGCCAACTGCAAGAAGCGCCAGCAGGATGGCCGGGAAGCTGAGCATGATGTCAACGGCGCGCATCACGAAGAATGCAAGCGTCGGGCGACTGTACGCCCCAATTATTCCAAGAGCCGTCCCGCCGACGGCAGCAATGATCGTCGATATCACGGCAACGATGATGGTTGGCCGGATACCGATCAGCAGACGGGAAAGGATGTCGCGACCGAACTCGTCAGTGCCGAGCAGATACTGAACCGAACTCGGTTGATTGACGGAGTTCTGGTTGATGAGAAGCGGATCATGTGGCGCGACCAAAGGTCCGATCAGCGCTGTAGCCAGGACTGCCGAGACGACGAGGATGCTGGCGAGGACAAGCGGGCGACGGAAAAGAATGGAGATCTTCATGCGCGTTTCCGTCGGATGCGTGGGTCGAGCAAGCTGTAGAGGAGGTCGACACACAGGTTGATGAGGATGAAGAGCGCGGCGATCGTTAGGATGCTTCCCTGGACGAGAGGGTAGTTGCGGTTCGAGACTGCGGTCACGAGGAGGGTGCTCAGTCCCGGCCAGTTGAAGAGAGCCTCGACCAGGACGGTGCCACCCATGAGGTTTCCGAGTTGAAGGCCGACGATGGTGACGATCGGGATGGAGGCGTTGCGCAGCACGTGCATCCAGATCACCCTGCCTTCACGCATTCCCCTCGCACGTAGCGACCGCACGAAGTCACGCCCGAGTATCTCCAGCATCGAGGACCGGGTCATGCGTGCAATCGAGGCGGCAAGGCCGAGCCCGAGTGTCAGACCTGGCAACGTCAGCTTCTGAAAGTGCAGATAGACGTTGCGGGAAATATCGGTGTATCCGCTGGCGGGGAGCCAGCCGAGCTTGATGCTGAGTAGGAGGATGAGGAGCGATCCGAGGATGTAGACCGGAACGGAGATGCCGAGTGTCGACAGAGAGGTCAGCAATCCGTCCAGGAACCGTCCCCGCCGCAGCGCCGCCGCTATGCCGACCGGCACGCCTATCAGGGCGGCGATCAGGATTGCTGCCGAGGCGAGTTCCATGGTCTTCGGCAGGCTTGCGGTTACGTAGTCAATCACCGGATAACCGTCGAGCGAGTTTCCAAGGTCCCCGATGGCGGCACCGCTCAGCCACTTGACGTACTGCGTCAGAACCGGCTGATCGAGACCTAGCTGGGTTCGCATCGCCGCGATCGTCTCCGGCGATGGATTGCTCTCGGGGCCGAGAAGCAACAGCACGGGATCGCCCGGCATGATGTACATGATGGAGAAGACCAGGGTGGCGATGACCCAGAGCTGGATCAGCGCGGTGGCGAGCCTCGACCCCAAGGTGATAACAAGTACCGTCAGCGTCTTCATCGATGCGCCTCCAGAGCGGTCGAACGCTCGCCAACCTTGGGCACAGCGCTCAGAAGTGTACGGGTGTAGCCAGCCTTGGGATTGTCGAAGACATCGGCGGCGGAACCCGTTTCGACGATTTTGCCCTTCTGCATCACGGCGATGGTGTCGCTGACATGGCGAACGACGGACATGTCGTGTGAAATGAAGAGGTATGTGAGTTCGAACTCGTCCTGGAGATCCTGCAGAAGGTTGAGGACCTGGGCCTGAACCGAAACGTCGAGTGCCGATACCGCCTCATCGCAGATCAAAAGCTTTGGATTGAGGGCGAGGGCGCGCGCCACCACGATCCGCTGTCGCTGACCCCCGGAGAATTCATGGGGATAGCGTGTCATGGCATCGCGTGGGAGACCGACGGCGTCGAGCAGTTTCGCCACCCTGGCCTCGCGATCGCGGCCATTATAGTGGATGTCGATGGGGGCAGCTACAAGATCGGTGACCGTCTGCCTTGGATTGAGAGATCCGTAGGGATTCTGGAATACGAGCGCGAAGTCTCGTCTGGCGATGCGCAATTCCTCTGGATTCAGGGCAGCAAGGTCTGTCCCTAGAAGTTCGATGGCGCCGCTATCCGGTTTCATCAACCGCATGACGAGACGGGATAAGGTCGACTTCCCACATCCGGATTCACCGACGAGCCCGACTGTCGTGCGCGCCGGGATCTCGAGGCTGACGTCGTCGACGGCACGAAACGCATGCGGAGTCGAGAACGCGCTTTCCCGCGTCCAGAATGTCTTCGTCAGGTTCCGGATGGTGAGGAGGATCTCTGCTTTCGGCGATGGTGCAACCTGCGCCTTCAGAGCCCGCGGCTCATTGACGATGCTTGCGATCGCGCCGGTCGCGTCTCGTCCGATCACGGGAAGGCGGGTTTTCGCCTGCGAGACGGACGGCATCGAAGATATGAGAGCCTTAGTATAGGCACTCTTTGGCCACGCGAAGAGGTCGGCAGTCGACGCTTCCTCCATAAGGTCGCCCCGATAGATGACTGCGACGCGGTCGGCGACCTCGTAGATTACGCCCAGATCGTGAGTGATCAGCATGATGGCCGCGCCGATCTCCTGATTGAGGCTGCGCAGTAACCCGAGGACCTGCTTCTGAACGGTCACATCGAGTGCGGTGGTGGGCTCGTCCGCGATAATGACATCGGGCTTGCAGGCTACCGCCATCGCGATCATCACACGCTGACATTGTCCGCCGGAAAGTTCGTGAGGATATGAGCGCATGCAGCGGGCCGGATCCGCGATCCCAACCCTTTCGAGAAGACTGCGAGCCCGTTCCATTGCCTGCCCGCGGGTGATGGCTTCATGAAGGCGGATCGCCTCCACGATCTGATCACCGCAAGTGAACACCGGATCGAGCGACGCCATCGGATCCTGGAAGATCATTGATATGCGCCGTCCGCGGAGCTTCCGCAGCGTGGCCTGACGCGCTTTCAGCAAGTCCTCGCCATCAAACTGCACGCTTCCGCTCGTCACGACCGCGTTGCGCGGAAGCAATCCCATGGCGGCGAGAGACAGAACCGTCTTTCCGCTGCCGCTCTCGCCGACCAGCCCCAGGATCTCGCCTGAAACCAGCGAGAGCGAGACGTTGTTGACCACGGCCCGCAAGCCGCTGTCGCCCTTGAAGGCAACTGAAAGATTATCAACCCGAAGAATTTCCCTACCCGGCATACGTCATCCGATCTGCGATAGGCTCTCCGGTGCCGGAGAGTTCGTTCCCATTGTTATAGGGTGCTTTTTGCACTTATCAGTCGCGATTAAGGCATAAATCGCCAAACATCGTCAAGTGATCGTCCACATATCTGACAGAAACTTTTCATTTGTGGAGTTTGCTGACGTTTTTCTGTAAATTTCTATCAGACGCCGCTTGTCATAAATCCAAAGCGCGCTTACCGTCGCAGCGAAACACACGAGTAATCAGTGGTCGTGGCCGGAGGATCAGCAATGCAACCAATCAATTCCCGTGTCGTAATGATCTCAGGAGCAGCGCGTGGCATCGGTCTAGCCATTGCCCGTGAGTTAGCGGAGCACGGATTCCGCCTCAGTCTTGGCGCACGCGACATCAAGATGCTGGAAGCTCATTTCGGCCTCCAGAGCGATCAGGTGCATTACGCTCACTACGATGCCTATGATCCAGCGTCCGCGGAATCCTGGGTTTCCTCCGCCGTTGACAGGTTTGGAAGGATCGATGCGCTCGTGAACAATGCCGGACTCGGCGAGCAAGTCTCCCTCATGGACGACAACGACGAGGCGCTCGACAGGCTGTGGGCAGTCAATGTCAAAGGCCCCCTCCGGATGACGCGCTTGTGCATGCCGCATCTGGAAGCCTCCTTATCAGGCCGCATCGTCAATCTCGCGTCGATGTCAGGCAAGCGGGTTCGAAATTCCTTCGTCGGATACAACATGACGAAGTTCGCGGTGATGGGCCTGACCCACACGACACGTCATGTAGCTTGGGAAAAGGGTGTGCGCGCCACTGCGATATGTCCGAGCTTCGTTCGCACCGAGATGAGTTCCTACACGAATAAGGTCAGCCCGGACGACATGATCCAGCCCGACACGCTGGCATCACTCGTCCGGACCGCGATTGAGCTTCCAAACAATGCTGCAATGGCTGAGATGCTGGTGAACTGCCGGCTCGAAGACACACTTTGAAAGGCCGGTATTCAAACCATGTCACGTATTATACCAGACGCTGTTCCTTCAGCGCAAACATTGCCAGCGAAGGTTGATGTCGTCGTCATTGGCGGCGGTATCATTGGTGTTTCAACTGCGCTGGAACTTGCCGAGCGGGGCGTGTCCGTTGCGCTCTGTGAAAAAGGTCTCATCGCAGGCGAACAATCCGGCAGGAACTGGGGCTGGGTACGCCAGATGGGCCGCGATGCGTCTGAAATTCCGCTCGCGATCGAAAGTCTTTCGCTCTGGAAGGGACTAAACGCCCGTATCGGGGACGAGACGGGTTTTACACAGACAGGGATCGCCTACCTGTGCCGCAATGTGCGCCAAGAGGCCGAATACGAGGCATGGCTCGAGCATGCGCGTGCGTATGGGCTGGACTCGCGCTTGCTCCGAAAAGAGGAGTTGAGGCAGCACCTTCCGGGCATGAGTGATGGCTTCACTGCCGCGCTACACACATCGACAGACGGGCGCGCCGAGCCTTTCAAGGCCGCACCAGCGATCGCTCGCGGCGCAATCCGTGCTGGAGCCCACATCATTACAGGCTGTGCGGTCCGATCGATAGAGCGCTCTGGGGGTGCTGTAAGCGGTGTCGTTACCGAGCGGGGGCGCATAGCCTGTTCTTCCGTCGTCCTGGCGGGGGGCGCATGGTCGAGACTGTTCAGCGGTAACCTGGGTGTCGACTTCCCCCAGTTGAAGATCCTCGCGACAGTCGCGCGCGCAACCTCGGTCGACGGCGTACCGGACATGCCCGTCGGCGCTGACAACTTCTCGTTCCGCCGCCGGCACGACGGAAGCTTCTCGATCGCGATGCGCAACGCAAACATCGCTCCCATCGTCCCTGACAGTTTCCGTCTCTTTTCCGACTTCATGCCGACACTGATCAAGGGATGGGGTGAATTGAAACTGCGCGTCGGCAGCAGGTTCATCGACGAATGGCGAACGCCACGATACTGGGCGGCCGACGAGATTTCACCCTTCGAACAGGTGCGAATTCTCGATCCGATGCCGTTCGAGCGGTTCAACAGGGAAGGGTTCGCACATCTCGTAAAGGCGTTTCCGGCCTTCGCAGACAGCCGCATCACGCAGAGCTGGGCTGGCCTCATCGACGTCACCCCCGATGCCATACCTGTCATAGGTCCGGCTGGCGGCATCCCTGGCTTCTTTATCGCCAGTGGTTTCTCCGGACACGGGTTCGGCATCGGACCAGGATCAGGGAAGCTGATGGCCGATCTCGTGACCGGGGCGAAGGCCTGTGTCGATCCCGCTCCATTCCGCTTCGATCGTTTCAAGAAGACCAAGGCAGCCTGATACGCTTGCTGGACCTTGGCCAAAGAGGGTGAAACCATGGCATTGAGAATTGGTGTTGATTCCGGCGGTACGTTCACGGACGTATGCCTGTTCGACGACGAAACTGGAAAGCTCAACATCTGGAAGGTCCCGTCGACACCGGATGACCCATCACGTGGGATTTCCAACGGCGTTTCCGAGGGACTTTCTACCGTTGGCAGCACGGCGTCGCAGGTGGCCTTCCTTGGCCATGGCACGACTGTGGCCACCAACGCGCTCATCGAGCTGAAAGGCGTGCCGACCGGGCTCATCACCACGGACGGCTTCCGCGACCTTCTCGAGATCGGGCGTCAGAAGCGGCCGAGTCTCTATGACATGCACGCGGAAAAGCCAGAGGTTCTCGTCAGCCGAGATCGGCGGCAGGAAGTGCCGGAACGCCTCACGTGCGAGGGTGCGGTCGATCTCTCCCTGGACGAGGACAAGCTGCGAGCAGCCGTGCGGAAGCTCTCGGAGGAGGATGTCAAGGCTGTCGCGGTCTGCTTCCTCTACGGCTTCCTGAACAGCGTGAACGAGCAGAGGGTCGTCGAGATCCTGCGTGAAGAGATGCCGGACGTGTTCGTCAGCGTCTCGCATCAGGTCGCGCCTGAGTTTCGTGAGTACGAGCGTCTCTCCACGACCGTGGTAAATGCGTATCTCGGTCCCGTAATGCAACGCTACATCGAACGCCTGAAACAGCGCCTTGCGGATCTCGGCGTGACGATCACTCCGCAACTGACCCAGTCGAACGGTGGTGTCATCGGTTTCGACACCGCTGCCCGCCTACCAGTACGCACGGTACTGTCTGGACCGAGCACGGGGGTCGTCGCAGCGCAGGCGGTTGGCCGCATGGCCGGATTCGAAAACATCATCACGTTCGATGTCGGCGGCACCTCCAGCGACGTTGCGCTGATGCAGGGTGGCGTATGCAAACTGACGGGCGAGGCCAACGTTCATGGCTACCCGATCAAGGCTCCGATGCTGGACATTCACACAGTGGGCGCCGGCGGTGGATCCATCGCGTTCGTCGACAGCGGAGGACTGCTGAAAGTCGGTCCTCGCTCCGCTGGGGCTGATCCCGGTCCTGCCTGCTACGGTCGCGGCAACACCGAAGCAACGGTCACGGATGCGAACATCGTGTTGCATACGCTCAATCCCATTGAGATCCTTGGCGGCCGCATGAAGGTTCGGCGAGACCTCGCCGTCGATGCCGTCCAGCGCCTTGCTGACAAGCTCGGTCTCGGTCTCATGGAGACGGCACAAGGGATCATCTCGGTGCTAACGGCCAACATGGCCAAGGCCATACGCCTCATCAGCGTCCAGCGTGGCCACGACCCCCGAGACTACGCCCTGATGGCGTTTGGCGGCGCAGGCCCGCTCCACGCGGCGCGGCTTGCGAAAGAGCTGGACATGAGCCGCATCATCGTGCCGCTGACGCCCGGCACCCTGTGCGCGCTCGGCCTTCTCCTGACCGACCTCCGTTCCGATTTCGCCATTTCGCGGCTCATGAAGGTTGATCAGGACGCGGTGGAGCCGATCATCAGTGGGTTCGAGACGCTCGAGGGCCAAGCTGAATCCTGGTTTGCCCAGGAAGGAATCGAAGCCGATCGTCGCGTCGTCAACCGCACTGCGGACATGCGGTACGTCGGTCAGAACTATGAGTTGCAGGTCAACGTTCCGGCCGGACAAGTCGATGAAAACACGCTGCAGGCCATGGTGAAGGGCTTCGAGAGCGCTCATCAGCAACGGTTCGGCTTCATTGCCGAAGGCGAACAGATCCAGATTGTGACGCTGCGGCTGGAAGCGGCAGGCTTGGTCAACAAGGCCGAGTTCGCTCCGACGGAAAGCGAAGGTCCGGATTGCCAGCCGGCCATCATCGGAAAGCGCGACGTGTACATGGACGAGGTCAAAGATTTCGTCGCCTGCTCGGTCTATGCACGGTACAGGCTGAAAGCGGGAAACCGCATCGAGGGCCCTGCGATCGTTGAGCAGATGGATACGACGACAGTGGTCCTCCCGAACATGCAGGCGACCGTAGACCCTTATCTCAACCTTATTTTGGAGACGCGGGCATGACCAAGATCGACCCGATCACCGTAGAAGTCATTGGCAGCGCGCTGACCTCAATCGTCGAGGAGATGGGCGAGGCGCTGGTACGGGCCAGCTACTCCACCAACATCAAGGAACGTCGTGATTGCTCCACCGCGCTGTTCGATCACCGTGGCAACACGCTGTGCCAGGCAGAACACATCCCTATGCATCTCGGCAGCTTCATCGGGATCATTCCACATATCAACAAACGCTACGCGGCCGACGATATCAAACCGGGCGACGTGTTCATCGGAAACGATGCGTACGAGGGAGGCGCAACCCACTTGCCCGACATCGTATTGGCCGAGCCCATCTTCCACGAATCGACGATGGTCGGATGGGCCGTGAACACCGCTCATCACGCGGACTTCGCAGACCGCGGTCATGCCCACATCTATCAGGAAGGGATCAGGTTGCCTCCCGTGCGGCTGTATCGCGAGGGGAAACTGCAGCGGGATCTCCAGGATGTGTTTCTCCTGAACTGCCAGGTACCTCACGAACGGCTCTCCGATCTGAGAGCGCAGATGTCCGCCAATGGGCTGTGCGTGCAGCGAATGCAGGACCTCTGCGCCAAATATGGTGCTGACAAGGTGCTCGCAGCCGGGGACGCACTCCAGGACTATGCAGAACGTAAGATGCGGGCAGGGATCGCAGCGATACCAGATGGTGTCTACAGCTTCGCCGACTACTTCGACAGCAACCAGTTCTCCGAAATCATGGAGCTCAAGGTCGATATCACCATCAAGGGCGATGCGATGAACATTGCGTTTGAAGCGCCGCCGCAGGTGCCTGCGGGCCTGAACGTTATCTACACCGCGCTGCTGGCGACGTGCTACTACGCGGTCAAGGCGGTCATCGATCCGACGATCCTGCCGAACGCGGGTTTGTCCCGTCCGATCACGGTCAAGGCACCTCTGGGCTCACTGCTCAACTGCACGCATCCTGCGGCAGTCGATGGCCGCATCATCGCCTGCCAGCGTGTCGCTGATCTGGTGCAAGGCGCGCTCGCGAAGGCCCTGCCTGGGAAGGTGACGGCCGCAGGGAACGGAGCCTGCACCGGTGCCCTGTTCACTGGTACGCGAGAGGACGGTTCTCTCTGGGTGTATCTTGAGACGATCGGCGGCGGTGGCGGCGCACGGCCCACGGCAGATGGCTTGAGTGGCATTCACGTCCACATGACGAACACCTCAAACCTCCCGGTGGAGGCTCTCGAGCTGGAGTACCCCTTGACACTGCTGCGCTATGAACTCGTAAACGGTTCAGCGGGAGCAGGTACCTGGCGCGGCGGGATGGGCCTGCGCCGAGTCTACCGCATTGAGGCCGATTGCCGCTGCAACGTGGACGGGGCCCGCTTCACGGTCCATCCGTGGGGCTTGAACGGCGGCCTGGAGGCAACGGGCTCCGATTTCGATTTCGGGAATGACGAACACAATCTACCCGGAACGGTGCAGTTGAGGGCAGGCCAGGTGATCCAGATCATCACACCTGGCGGAGGTGGCTACGGTTCGCCGTCCGGCCGCTCTCCGGAAGCCGTCCGGCGCGACGTCAAGGAAGAGAGGATCACTTCCGATTTCGCCGAGCGCGTCTACAGCTACCGGAGTGTGGAAAGCCATCAGCAGACAGCCTTCGCCTGAGTTGAAAACCGTTTCGCCGCGCCAGGCTCAACGTGGCGCGGCTACTAAATCTTTGCCCAGATGCCAACCGCGGCACTTATTTAGTATCGAATGGTTACTTCAAAGGGCGACGTCCTTGGAGACTTACGATCTTTCAGCCGCCGGCATCCATATCCAGCTCGATCTCGGGCTGGGGCAGGTCAGCAAATTCGAGATCTTCTTGGATGGCCGCCAGCTCAGCCCGTTTCACACGGTTCCCTGGATAGGGTAACCTCCCTCGAATGCGTGCCGTCGCCTCAAGCAGTTCAAGGTTTAGAAAGGGCAGGGAGCCGATCATACGATCTCCGGACGAAATAATCGGAGGAGGACGGTTTCGACTACACTTCCTGTTCTGAAGGAGACTCCTCAAGGAATGGCGCGATCACCAGTTCGTCTACGAGTGCAGAATATCTGTCGCGATCATCCTGCGGTAGCCCTTCATCCGTGATGATACGCTTGATCTGCTTCATTGGAACCACGCTGTAGATCTTGCGACTGCCGAACTTGCTGCTGTCGATGATCAGCGTCGTCTCTATCGCGGCTCCCACCATGGCTCTTTGAAGCTGGACGAGATCCAGCCATGTGTCCGTCGGTCCGCTAGGATCCACAGCATGCGTACAGAGAAAATAGTGATCGCAATTCAATTCGCGTACGAACTTGGTGCTGGTTTCACCAAGAAGGACGTAAGCGCCGTGCCTGCATGTCCCACCTGGAACAACCACTGAGATCGGGTCCCGGTTAGCGAGGATCGCGGCAACCTGGACATCGTTGGTGATGACAGTGAGCGGAATTGCGAGCTCAGCAATCGCATGGGCGAGAAGATGCGAGGTCGACTTCGAGTCGATGAGAACGCTCTGTCCCGGCTGCAGAATGCTGGCGGCCGCTTTCGCGATCGCGCGCTTTTCCTCAACCGAGGTGTTGCGCGCTTCCTCCATCCGCTGCTCGTAGGTCGTGTTCTGCCGAACGCGGACAGCGCCCCCGTGGGTTCGTTTGAGCAGTCCGTCCGCCGCCAGCGAATCCAGATCGCGTCGGATGGTAGAAATTGACGCATTCAGACGCCGGGCGAGATCCTGCGTGGAAGCAACCGAATTGGTCGAAAACCAATCCAGAATCTTCGAGCGCCGTTCCGCGGGAAGAAAATCGTCGTCCTGAGCAACATTCTTATCGTTCAAGCGTGTTCTCGCTGTTCTCACTGCCATGATCATTTACTATGCGAGAAATCGGATGGATGGAAGGTTTCATTCATTTGGGAGGCCGGCTTGCGCCGACCTTCCAGCCGAAAAATCACTGGCTGATGTCGATCAGCTTCGCTTCGACAGCGCCAGCTCCCTTGTAAGCCTGCACTTCGATCTCGACCTTGAACTCGTCGTTCCCGAGCGGCGTGCACAGGACCGTGCGGGCCGGGTCGATGCCCCTGAAACGCTCGCCGACGTAGGCCATCACAGTCGGAGCGTCTGCAACGTTCGGGATGTAGATCGTTGAATTGATGACATCCTTTAGGGATGCGCCGACAGAGGCAAGGGCCCGCTCGATGTTGTTGAAGCACTGAGTTGCCTGTTCCACCGGGTCGGTGGACATCTCGCGCGTCTTGTAATTGCGGCCTGCGGTGTTGGAGACGTAGATCCAGTTATCTACGGCCACGATACGCGAATAGCTCTCCTTCGTTTCGTAAAGGCTGCCAGACTTAACCTTGATGACCTCGACCATTTCTTTCCTCATTGGGTTAGATGAATCACACCAGCCTGCCGGATGGCGCTAGACCAGCGCATTCGCCACATGGCGCCCACGCTCGCTCACCGCGCCAATGCAGTGAACGATCATGAAATATTGGGAATGATCATAATCCGCAAGCTCAAATCATCAAAAAACGTCATAAAACTTCGAATATGATAAAAATCTTCCGCGAAACGCCGCTTACTATTGACGTTTTCTGAACCAATGGCATTATGCGCTGCAAGTCTGGTGTGGTAAGCGGCAATAAATTGCAGCTTTCGACCTCGCCACGCCCGGGGCTGCCATCCAAGCGTCCCTCTGGCTTTTTTGAACGATTGGGAGCAGTGCGGACGAACGCGCGCCCCTGGGGAGCGAAATCATGTTAATCTACCTGGCGAAGCGGCTAGGGTTTGCTGTTGTGACCCTCCTGAGCGTTCTCACGCTCATCTTCCTAATGGTCCGGATACTTCCTGGTGACCCCGTGCTCATGATCCTGGGTGATCAGGCTAGTGCGGAGAGCGTCGCGGCTTTGCGGCAGCGTCTCGGTCTCGATCAATCGATCGGCCTTCAGTATGTTCACTTTCTAGCGAATGCCGTGACAGGTGACCTCGGCAATTCGATGGTATCGGGTCGGCCAGTCACGGAGGAGGTCTTGAACGTCCTCCCTTACACGCTGGAACTGACCTTCGCCTCCCTGGTGGTGGGCCTGGCGCTCGGAGTTCCGACGGGAGTATGGGCGGCGGTGAAGCGCAGCAAGCTGCCGGACTACATTCTCCGGCTGATCTCGCTTATCGGGCTGTCGCTTCCGGGCTTCGTCTCCGCGATCGTCCTGCTGATCGTGTTCGCCATCAATCTCCGCTGGTTTCCCGTGATCAGCGCTGGTGGTGATGAAGGTATCGTCAACCGCCTCTGGCAGATGACGCTGCCGGTCGTCTCGCTCGCGCTGATCATGATGGCCTACATCACGAGAGTGACGCGTTCCGCGATGCTCGAGGTGCTCAACCAGGATTTCGTTCGCACTGCACGAGCGAAAGGGGCGAGACCTGCTGTCGTCATCTGGAGACATGCTCTCGGAAACTGCCTGATTCCAATCAGCACTGTCGTCGGCCTCTACCTCGGCATCCTGATCGGTAACTCGGTTCTCACCGAAATCGTCTTCTCGCGGCCCGGTCTTGGCAAACTGATCCTGACCGCGCTGAGCCAGCGGGACTACACGCTGCTTCAAGGCATGGTGGTCGTCTACACGCTAATCGTCGTGATCGTGAACCTCGCGACAGATCTCACTTACGGTCTCTTTGATCCAAGGGTGCAGTACAAATGAGCAATTCCACCGTTCCTTCGACGAGTCCCGACCAAGGGTCGCGGAAAGCCACAAGCTTCCTCATTCGCATGAACCCATCCATGTGGATCGGCACGGCCATAATCGTGGCGCTCGTTGCCGCCGCCATCCTGGCGCCGCAGATATCTTTCTATCCGCCTGCCAAGCAAAACCTGTTCGATCAACTCTCTCCGCCAGGGGCTGACTACCTCCTCGGCGCGGATCAGTTCGGCCGCGATATCTGGACCCGGCTGGTCTATGGTGCGCGCTACTCGCTGCTGATCGGCTCTCTCGCCGTTCTTGCCGCAATGGTGATCGGCACCTTCATCGGAATGATCGCCGGATTCAGGGGAGGGAGGATCGACATCATCCTCATGCAGGTGATGGATGTCATCCTGGCCTTCCCGTCGCTGATCCTCGGTATAGCTCTAGTTGCCCTCATGGGCGCCACGATGACGAACATCATTGCCGCCATCGCGTTCACGTCCGTCCCCGCATTCGCCCGCGTTGCGAGAGCCGCCGTCCTGACACAGCGCGACAGGGAGTACGTGCAGGCGTGCAGCGCCATGGGTTTCTCCGGACCGCGAATTCTGTTCCGTCACATACTCCCGGCCATTCTCCCGGAGGTGATGGTGCTGGCCTCGCTTTGGATGGCGAACGCAGTGAGGACGGAGGCATCACTGGCTTTCGTCGGGCTCGGTATTGCGCCGCCTGCGCCGACCTGGGGCGGCATGGTGCGGGACGGCTTCCAGGTCATCCTGAGTTCTCCATACCTTGCCCTGTTTCCGAGCCTGGCGATCCTGCTGCTCGTTCTGGCATTCAATCTGATCGGTGACGGTCTGCGCGACCTTATCGATCCCCGAATGAAGGATTCTCACTGATGACCCAGCCCGCGGTACTCTCAGTAAAGAACCTCAAGGTGGCCTTCGGCAGGAAGCAGGTCGTCCATGATTTGAGCTTCGACATAGCGCCAGGGTCGACACTGGCTGTGGTGGGCGAGTCCGGGTCCGGCAAGAGCGTAACCTCGCTGGCGATCATGGGCTTGCTGCCGGATGGCGTTGCCAAGGCCAGCGGATCGATCAAGCTGGACGGCCGCGAGCTTCTCTCCCTGACGGAAACAGAGATGTGCGGTATCCGTGGGGGCAAGATCAGCATGATCTTCCAGGAACCGATGACATCGTTGAATCCCGTCCAGAAGGTCGGCGTTCAGATCGGAGAAGTCATTAGCATTCACCGCGGCCTCCGCGGCAAGGAACTGCGCAACGCCGTCCTTGAAATGCTCAGGAAGGTCGGCATCCCGGATCCCGAGCGGCGGATCAACAACTATCCGCATACCTTCTCCGGCGGCATGCGCCAGCGCGTGATGATCGCCATGGCACTCGCCTGCAATCCTTCGGTGATCATTGCGGACGAGCCGACCACGGCGCTCGACGTAACCGTTCAAGCCCAGATACTCGAGCTTCTGAAGGAACTTCAACGCGAGACGAACGTCGCGCTTCTCTTCATCACGCACGACATGGGCGTGGTCGCCGAGATCGCCGACCGCGTGCTCGTCATGCGTGCCGGACAGGTTGTGGAGTCGGGTTCAGTCGAAACTGTCTTCACGGAGCCGGAGAGCCCTTACACCCGCGTCCTGATCGAAGCCGCTCCCTCGGTTGCGGGGAAGCTGATCGCTATCGATCAGCCGACCTCCAAGATCGACGGTCTTCCTCTTTCCTACGATGGGGGAGGACCGGTCCTGGAAGTTCGCGACCTCAGCGTTCGCTTCCCTCTACGCGGAGGGCTTCTCGGAACGGTGCAGGGCAACGTGCACGCGGTGGAGAAGGTGTCGTTCGCGATCGGCAAGGGCGAGACGCTCGGGCTTGTCGGAGAGTCCGGGTCTGGCAAGTCGACGATTGGAAAGGCGATAATCGATCTCGCGCCGCGGCATGGAGGAACGATCGTCGTGGACGGTCGCACGGTCGACTACTCCGAGCACGCAAGCTTGGCCGCGTTGCGCCGCGATGTTCAGATGATCTTTCAGGACCCGTTCGGTTCGCTCGACAGCCGTCAGACGGTCGGATCTGCCATCATGGAACCCATGCACGTGCACGGAATAGCCTCCGGCCCGGCGCTGCGCGAGAAGATGGAATGGCTCCTTCAGAAAGTCGGTCTGGACCCCGCACGCGCCTCCAGCCTTCCGCACGAGTTCTCAGGAGGGCAGCGCCAGAGGATTTGCATAGCAAGAGCCCTTGCAATGTCGCCCAAGTTGATCATTGCAGATGAAGCCGTCTCGGCACTGGATGTTGCGATCAAGGGTCAGATCATCGATCTGATGATGGACCTCCAGTCGGATTTCGGCATCTCGTATCTCTTCATCAGCCACGACATGGCGGCCATTGAGAAGATCTGCAACAGGGTTGCCGTCATGTATTTCGGAGAGCTGGTCGAGATCGGCAGCCGCGATGATGTTATCGGCCGTCCGGGTCACAGCTACACCAAGCGCCTGCTTTCGGCTGTCCCGATCACGCATCCGAGCCAGCGCTCCAAACGGACTGTGGCGACACCTCAGTCCCAGCCGCCCGCCAGCCCGATCAAGCCGCTCGGGTTCACTCCGGACGGACAGCAGTGGGCCGCGGTGGACGAGAGGCATTTCGTGCGCGTTTGACAAGATCGGGCGACGAGATGGCTGCGCCCGGTCAGCCTTGCCGAGACACGCATAGGATACTGCGGTGGATGGTCCAGATGCAGGTAAAATTCATCAGTGAAAAGGGGAGTTCGCATGAAATACAAAGCTTACTGGACATCTGTGGCTATCGCCGTCGGCGTGGTGGGAGGCATCGCTTCGCTTCCGAACGTGGCCTACGCCGCGAAGACGGAACTTTCCATGGGAGTAGCCGCCGAAGATGTGACAACGCTTGATCCGCACTTCGCGACGACCACATCGGATCGGACGCTGGCATCATACGTGTTCGGCGCCCTGGTCCGTTTTGCCCCCGGCTCGGCAAACCCCTCCACGATCGAACCCGACCTGGCGGAAAGCTGGAGCCCGAGTGCAGACCAACTGGTCTGGACATTCAAGCTCCGACCGGGTGTCAAGTGGCAGTCGGGCTTCGGGGATGTGAACACAGACGACGTCGTGTTCAGCCTGGAGAAGGCCCGGGACCCCAAGCGCTCGGCCTTCTCTGGAGACTATGCTGCCATCCAGAAGGTTGAAGCGGTCGATGCGAGCACCGTTCGCATCACGCTTTCCAAGCGAGTCCCCAGCCTGCTGGCGCTTCTCTCTAACTACTCGGGCGGCTTCATCATTTCGAAGAAGGCCTACGAAGAGCGTGGGGAAGACTTTAAGCGTCGTCCAGTCGGTTTCGGCCCGTTCCAAGTGGCATCCGTGCAGCCCGGTCAGTCCGTGACTTTGACGGCTTATGCTGAGTACTTCAGAGGGAAGCCCAAGCTTTCGAAGGTGACCTACAGGTTCCTCAACAATGACGCTGCTCGCGATCTGGCATTCGAGTCCGGCGAACTCGATGTCGAGCAAGGCAATCAAGATCAGCGTTGGTTGACGCGGCTCGAGGCAAATCCAGAAAACCGGGTCGATACCATTGAACCGGCGGAACTGAATGTCCTTCACGTCAACATAACAAAGCCACCCTTCAACGACATCCGTGTCCGTCAGGCTCTCGCTCATGCGGTGAACGCGGCGCAGATTGCTAAGTACAGAGGCGATCGCGTTAACCGGGCAGTCCCGTCGGTCATCCCGTCGAACAATCTCGGCTTCAATCCCGACGCAGGGGTTTTGGAATACGACCCTGCGAAGTCGAAGGCCCTGCTGGCTGAAGCCGGGTTCCCGAACGGGATAACCGTCACCATGCTCGCCAGCCAGTTGCCGGGCCTGGAGAGCCTGGCGCAACTGGTTCAGGCTCAGGCCGCCGAGGGCGGTATCACCCTCACTCTCCAACCCGTCGAACACGCGACCTGGCACCAGATGATCCGCAAGGATCTGAGCCCCATCGTCCTCTACGGCGCGGCGCGGTTCCCGATTGCCGACTACTACCTCACGCAGTTCTACCACTCGAACAGCGAGATCGGAAAACCGACCGCCGTCGTAAACTTCAGTCATTGCAACGTCGCCGACGAGCAGATCGAGGCTGCTCGTACCGAAGTCGATCCGGCCAAGCAGATCGAACTTTGGAAAGAAGCGCAAAAACTGATCGTCGGCAATGTGTGCGCGATCCCTCTCACCGAAAACCTGGGGGCCTGGGCCAGAAAGAGCAAGCTCAATTGGGGCTTCGAGATGAAGGGATCCATGCCGTCGGCGCCGCTCATCACGGAACAGACGTATTTCGCAGACTGAACTCGGCTTCCGGGTCATAAGGGAACTCACTGAATAACTGCGGTTTGGTGGGAGCCGGCTCCGCGATCGGCCTCGGTGAATTCTGAAAGCTTCCTCCCGGAGAAGGGTGGTCGGCCGACCTTCGCAGCGATGTCGAAGGACGGGCGATCGCCCTTCGGGAGCGTGACTGCGCCTGCCGAGCCGCTGCGGCATCAAGAATCGATTCCGCAGTTTACGGAGGGATGACGTAATGGAATATCGACAGCTAGGCCGCTCAGGTCTCAGGGTTTCAACGATCACGATGGGCACGATGACCTTGGGGGGGCGCGGAAGGTCGGAGATCTTGGTGTCCCCGAAGCTCAAAGGCTCGTCGACGTGTGTATCGATGCAGGTGTCAACCTGATCGATACCGCAGATGTGTACTCGGACGGGAAGTCCGAAGAGATCATTGGTGAGGTTCTTGGTGGCAAACGCAAGAACGGCGTCCTTGTTGCCACGAAGGCGCGCTTCCCGATGGGCAAGGGTCCCAACGACGCAGGCAACTCCCGGCACATCTCATCGAAGCGTGTGAAGCCAGCCTCAAACGGCTGAAAACCGATGTCATCGACCTGTATCAGTTGCACGAATGGGATGGGCACACGCCACTTGACGAAACCATGGAGGCGCTCGATACCCTCGTTCGTCAGGGCAAAGTGCGCTACATCGGTTGCTCCAACTTCTCGGACTGGCACATCATGAAGGTAATGGGTGTCAGCGAAGCGCGATAGACGCGAGCGGTTCGTAAGCCAGCAGGTCCACTACACCCTCGAAGCCCGTGATGCAGAATACGAGCTTCTTCCTGTGACCGTCGACCAGGGCCTTGGCGTGCTCGTGTAGAGCCCGCTCTCGGGGGGCCTTCTTTCAGGCAAGCATCGTCGCGACCAGGCAGCCCCAGAAGGTAGCCGTCAGCTCGCTGGTTGGAAGGAACCGCCGATCCGCGATGAAAACCGACTGTGGAACATTGTCGACAAGCTCGTCGAAATTGCCGACGGCCGAGGCATCTCCGTTGCCCAGGTTGCGCTTGCCTGGCTCATCGGCCTGAAGCCCATCACTTCCGTTGTTATCGGCGGTCGCACCGAGGCGCAGTTCAAGGACAACCTCGCCGCGGCGGAGCTGATCTTGACTGCCGAGGAACGGCAGCGGTTGGACGACGTGAGCCTTCCGCCTCTGATCTACCCCTATTGGCACCAGAGGAATGAGGCGAAGGATCGCCTGAGCGCGCCGACCTTGAACTCGTGGCGCCTCATCTCAAGCGGTAAAGATGAATGATCGGCGGCCAACCGCCGATCATTCATCTTGGACTCGAATCGCGTGAGAGCTGGATTTCGAGAGGCACGATCGAAACTAGAAATGTTAAATGGCTTGGCACGTGAAGGGAACGCGGGCCTAGATGATGGCGCGCACATCACCTTTTCGAAGCCATGCCAAAGCTTTGATTCATTATCACTTTTTGTAAATGCTCGGAAATACTATGTCCTGATCAACCAGGACATTAAAGTTGTATCCCGGCCGGATTTCCAGCGTGGGCTGGACATCCATATTGCGCTGGATTGTCCGGTCCGCAACCCGCCCGAACGTCTCCGCGAAATTCCGCCTGGCGGCATCCGAGGCGGTGTCCTGGGTCGCCAGCGTCGAACTCTGCGGCACGGCCATGTCGATCCCGGTTCCGATCAGGGCAATCAGCACGGCCGAACCAAACGTTTTGAGGTAGTGGTTATCCACCTTATCGTTAAACCCGCCATAACCTTCAGCGTCCGTTCCCGCCATGCCGCCGATCTGCAGAGTCGCGCCGTTCGGAAAGATAATATCGGACCAGACGACGAGTACGCGGCTCTGGCCGAACGATACCTTGCTGTCGTAACGGCCGAGCAGTTTCGTCCCTTGCGGGATCAGCAGGCGATGTCCGGTTGCGCTGTCATAGACGTTCTGGCTCACCTGCGCGGTAATTCGGCCGGGCAGATCCGAATTTATGCCTGATATCAGTGTTGCCGGGATGACCGAGCCTCGTTTCAGTTCGTAGAGTGACTGCTGCGGCACGACGCGATTTGGCAGATAGCCGAGGTCCTTAAGATCGGCGTTGAAGAAGTCTTCCTTGCTGTTCTGCCCGTTGGGATCGATGTTTTGACCGCCGAGGCCGGCGCGTAAGGCGGCGGCATACAGATCGGAAGCTCCTGTCGTTGAAGTCGAGTTCGCTGCTGTTCTGTTTGCTATGACCTCGTCTGTTGTTGCTCGAGCTTCCAGCTTGCCGCGATCGATGGCGAGCGGCGCATCATAGGCAGCATCGTTGGCCTGCATGCGCGCCATGTGCTGGCGCTGTCTTTCACGGAGATATTGCTCCCGTTGCTCGCGCTCGAGGCGTGCACGCCAGACCGCCTCCGGCTCCAGTTCTTGTCCGCGCCGCTGTTCCTGACGCGTCTCCGGAGTCGCGGTGAACGGATTACTCGCCTTTTCGTCCACCTGCTTCGTCTCGACAGGGGTCGGCTGAAACGTCGTCTGTTGCTGCGGTTCGTCGATAATACCGTCGGTGACACCGCGCTTGATCTGATCGGCAAAAGTTGAGGCGGGATCGCCGGAACTGGTCTCCGGGCCTTTATCCCTCCCGAAATAAAGCCCGCGCGAGGCGAGCCCATAGAAGATGATGGCGAGGAAGGCGACTGCCAGCACGATGACGACGACGATCGGCAGGCGATTGATCCGGCGAATGCCTGATGCCGCCTGACTGTTCTGCGCGCCGCCGAGGTTGAGGGATTGCACCATGATATTCGCCCTCACCCGCGCCGCATCAGCGAAAGCGCGCTCGTCGCCATGGCACCGGTCGAAGTCACCGTGTAAGCGCGGCCGAGTTCGACGCTGTTGGTCGAAAGGCGCGCCAGTACCTGCCCGTCGAATGGTATGATCACATAGGCAAGTGGGAGGACGGTCGCTCCGCTATCCGTCTTCTGGTCGGTGACGACCGCATAGCCCCATCCCTTCAGCGCCGCGTCCAGTGCCTGACCGAAGGGTGAAGTATCGACCTTTAGTGCAACGGTTGCCTTGCCCGGCCCGATCTGTTCGACAAGACGGCTGACCATGTCGCAAGCAATGGCGCTCGCCGCCGGTCCAGAGATTTCGGGCGGCGCGTTGCTGGCGACAAGACCTTCTGTATCGATCGATTGGCACCCAGAAAGGAGGATGGCGAGGATGCAGGCGGCAGCAAGGCCAGTTTTATGGTTCAGCGGGCGTCGCATGAAGGCAAGAATCTTCATCACCGCCCTCCCCTGCTGATCGTCACCTTTTGTTGTTTCCAGCCGACGCCCGAGACGAGCACCGCGCGATCGATGTTGTAATCGACCACCATCATATTGCTCTTCATGCGGTAGTTGACGATACGGTTCTGGCCACCGGAGACGACGAAGAGAATCGGCGCATCCTGACCCGAGATCGACCGCGGGAACTGGATGTAGGTTTTCAGGCCATCGGAATAGACCCGTGTCGGCCGCCAGCCGGCACTGCCCGATATGGAATAGGAAAAGCTTAAGTGCTCCGCCGGCACCCCGGCGCCGGGGATCGTACTGGCTTCAAGCCGAGCGTTGACGTCGGCGAGTTTCGTGGAAACATCCTCGGGATATTCGAAGCCGACACGGGCCATATATTGCGTGGGATGCGACTTGAGCTGGATATGATATGTCCGCCGGGATGTGGTCACGACCATCGAAGTGACGAGCTCCGGTTCCGATGGCTTGACGATCAGGTGGATGGCCTGGCCGCCGGCCGCGCCCGATGTCGCCGGCTCTACTTTCCAGCGGACCGTATCCCCGACCAGCACATCGCGCACCACCTCGCCGCCCTGAAGTTCGATATCGCAGACCTGCAGCGGTGAGCAGACGACCGATGGCTGAACCTCGCCATAGAGAAAGATCACCTTACCGTCCGCGCCTTTGGTGACCAGACCCTTCGACCCGCGCCATTGGGTCGAAAGCCCCAAGCCCTTCCCCTCATTGGGGCTGACGCCATCAGCGGAGAACGCCTCTGACGCGTTGATGAGGGAAACGACCAAGAATGCAGAAAGGATCGCGGTGGCATTCAGCATGACTGATAAAAATCGAAGTCTAGAATTCATGTTCAGGTCATGCCTTTCAAAGCTGTGCAGTCCAGTCGAAATCGCGGAGATAGAGACCAATGGGATTGAGACGGATGATGCCTTCGTCCTGGGGCGGCGTCAGCGTCACAGTGGCAATGCCGCGGAAGCGGCGTGTCGCCGTTTCCTTGCCTCGGCGATCGCGCTCGAATTCGGTCCAGTCGACCTGATAGCTCTGGTTCGATAGCGCGACGATGTTGTTGACCTCGATGGCCACGGTCGCTGTCTTCGCCTTTTCGAACGGCGAATTCGAGCGGAACCAGGCATTGACCTTTTCGGTCGCCGGATCGGATGTCCGCAGCAGCCCGTAGGTCCGGTCGATATATTGTTTCTGGACGAGGGCGTCGGGCGTGACGGAGCGGAAGTTCGAGACGAAACTGCCGAGCGTGGCACGCACCACGCGCGGATCGGCATATTCGATCTGTTGCGGAAAGCCGGCATTGACGGCCGTGCCGAGCTTGTCGACCTCGACGATATAGGGGATCAGCTTCACCTGCGTGCTCTGGTAGAGCGCATAGCCGAAACCGATCACCGCCATTGTCATGCCGGTGATGCCGACGATGCGCCAGGCGGCGGCCGCTTTCACATACGAGCCGTAGCGCTCGTTCCATTCGTTTCGCGCAGCGATATAGGGATTGTCTGGTGGAGTGGTTCCAGCCATGCGCTGTCAGCCTCTTATTTCTTGTCATTGATCGGTGGTGGCGGCGGTGTACCAGGCCGGCCGGATTGCTGATCGAGCTTGGCGTTGGCGAGGCCGAGCATCGAACCGGCATAGGCGCCGGGCGAGCCAATGGCCTTGTCCTTGGCAGCCGAGCCAACTGCGCCGGCCGCGCCGCCGACTCCGGCTTCCAGGCCACGCATGGCGGCACTTGCCAAAGACGCTCCGCCTGCCCTTGCGGCACTTGCTGCCTCAAATCCCCGATTTGCCGCGCCGATCGTCAGGAACCCGGCGCCGAGTGCTGCGGATGCGGCCTGCCCGCCATGGCGGATGGCTTCCATGCCGCCGCCTACCGACGCACCCTGCACCACGCCCTGAAGGATCGGCGGGACGTACATGGCGATGACAAAGATCACGACCGAAATCCCGGCGATGGCAAGCGTCGTGATGAACTGTTCGGAGGTGGCCGTCGGCGCTTCGGCCAGACCGAGCAGGATGTCGGAGCCGATCTTGGCGATCATCACCATCGCCATGAGCTTCATGCCAACCGAAAAAGCATAGACCAGATATTTGACGGCAAAATCCTTGGTGTAGGACGAGCCGCCAAGCCCGAGCATGATCATGCCGGCAAGCAGACCAACATACATCTCGACCATGACGGCGACGAAGATTGCCGCAACGAGCGAGAACGACACGACGACAACCACCATGGCAAACACGGCGGCGATCGCCAGCGCGTTGTCCTCGAAGACGCCGAACTTCGCCTGCTCCGACATTTTGGTCGCAACGCGGATTCCGGCATCAAAGATATTGGCGGGTGAGGCCGAACCGCTGCCGGCGCCGATCTGATAGAGGCTGTCGACCACGGCTTTGGCAAACGCTGGCCCTTCGTTGAGGATGAAGGCGAAGAGACCGATGAACATGATGCGCTTGACGAGTTCCGCAAACCAGCTATCGAGCGAGGCGGCATTGATCGCCAGCCACACAGCGGCGATCCCGACCTCAATCCCGGCTAGGATCCAGAACAGCGAACGTGCCGCATTCATCACGGTCGTCTCCCAGCCCTTGGCGGCCGTCACGACGGAGTTTTCCAATGTGGTGAGCACTGCGCCCTGCTGTGCAAGGGCCGACGTGCTTGCGACAAGGGCAACGCCGATTGCAATGAGGGTAAGTTCAAGTCGGCGGGAGGTGCGGACGATTACCATCGTGGCTTCATCTCCTGCCCGCCGCGGATGTCGCGGGTGGTATCACCACTGAGGAACTGCTCGCGATGTTGGCGCTTTTCTTCATCGGAGGCGGGACCGGTTGCGGCCGCACCTGAACCGGATATCGAGGTCGGCTCGGGCTGGATCAGCTTCCAGCTGACAGCGCCACCCGCAGCGACGATCCCTGCGCCCACGAGGATAATGATCAGGCGCGGGCTCACCACCGAGGCTCCATCGTCTGTCCTCCGCGGATATCCTGCTCTGTGCCGCCGAAGAACTGTTCACGACGCGCCTGCGCCAGATCCTTTTGCGCCTGCTCGGACTGGAACCATGTGCCCATCATGGTCATCTGCTGGGAAACGAGACCGCGAAGCTTTTGCATCTGCGCCACCTGCTGTGCGGCGATCTGATGCCCGACCTGCAGCGCCTTCATCTGGCCGTCGGATGATTCCGACATGGAGCGCAACGACGACATGGTGCTTTCCTCGCTGGAGAATTGTTCGGCTGTCAGGTTCGCGGCCTTGAGCGTCCCGGCGATCGTATCGCGGTTGGTGTCGGACCAGCTCTGGTAGGTCGAGGAAAAGCTAGCGCCGTCAGGCAGGTTGCTTTTCATCTCGGAAAAACTCTGGAAACGCTGCTTCAACACATCGTCGATATTGCCCATCGAAAAGGCGACGCCCTGCCCCTGGTTAACGACGCTTTGCAGGCTCTGCAGGTCGCCTTCGACCTGGCCCCAGATATGGTTCGGAAGCTGCGCGGTATTCTGCAGCATGTTCTGGTAGATCTTGAGCTGGTTCTGGATCTGCTCGGCCAGCTGTGAGATCTGGGTGATCTGGTTGTTGACCTGCTCCGCCGATTCGCCGACCAGTGAGATGAGTTCGGTGTTGTTGGCGAGCTGCGTCCATTCGGTCGCCTGACCGGTCACGCCGCCCGCCACAGCTGGCATCGGTGAGGTACTTGAGAGAAGGATGGCCGCAATCATCGCGTGGCGGGCTAGTCTAGTCGGCCGGGAAGAGTGTATCGGCATGGGCGATCCCCCTTTGCTGGAGCCATTGAAGAGGCGATGCGGCCCCGTGTTCTGAATGAAGCGCGCGGATGCGCTTCAGATCTTCCTTGCCGGACGCTCCGACGAAGGAGAGCGCTACTGGTCCTAGCGCCATGTCGAAGAGACGACGGCCCTCCGGAGAGACGACGTAATAATCTCGCTTCGGAATGGCGGTCGCGACGATCTCGATCTGGCGCTCGTTGAAGCCGATGCGCTCGTAGAATTCCCTCGTGCCCGGCTCTCGGGCCGCCCCGTTCGGCAGGCAAATTTTGGTCGGGCAGCTCTCCTTCAGGACGTCGATGATGCCGGAGCGCTCCGCGTCCGAGATCGACTGCGTGGCGAGTACGACCGCGCAATTGGCTTTTCGCAGGACCTTCAACCATTCGCGGATCTTGTCGCGAAAGGTCGGATGACCGAGCATCAGCCAGGCTTCATCGAGGATAATCAGGCTTGGAGCACCTGTCAGTCGCTTCTCGACCCGCCGGAACATATAGAGCAGGACCGGTACGAGATTGCGCTCGCCCAGGTTCATCAGCTCCTCGACCTCGAAGCACTGGAAGGCCCCCAGCGCCAGTCCGTCCTCCTCCGCGTCGAGCAGCTGACCCATCGGGCCGTCGACGGTGTAATGGTGGAGCGCATCCTTGATCTCGCGCATCTGGACGCCGGAGACGAAGTCCGAGAGCGAGCGGCCGCGCGATTCCGCCATCAGCGCCAGTTGCCTGGAGATGGCGTTGCGATAGTCGGGTGTGACAGTGACCCCTTGCAGGGCAACGAGCGTCTCGATCCACTCGGCCGCCCAGGCGCGATCGCCGTCCGTCGAGAGTTCTGCGAGCGGGCAGAAGGCCAGCCGCGGCGAGGCCCCCTCCCCTTCTCCGGCCGCGTCGCCGCCGATCTCGTAGTGATCGCCACCGATCGCCAGCGTCAACGGCAGCATCGACCGCCCCTTGTCAAAGGCAAATATCTGCGCCCCCGCATAGCGTCGGAACTGCGCCGCGATCAGCGAAAGCAATGTCGACTTCCCCGAACCCGTCGGGCCAAAGACCAGCGCATGCCCGACATCATCGACATGCAGGTTCAGACGGAACGGCGTCGAGCCGCTGGCGACCTGCATGAGCGGCGGTGAACCGGCCGGATAGAACGGGCAAGGTGCGACAGGACTTCCCGACCAGATCGAGTTCAGCGGGATGAGGTCGGCGAGATTACGGGTGTTGACCAGTGGCTCGCGGATGTTGGCATAGGAGACGCCGGGCAGGCTGCCGAGGAAAGCGTCGGTCGCGTTAAGCGTCTCGATCCGGGCGCCAAAACCCTCGGCCTGGATCAGGCGACGGATCGCCTCGCACTTTTCCTGAAGGCGTGGTTGCTGTTCATCGAACAGGACGATGACCGGCGTGTAATAGCCATAGGCGACAAGCTGTGACGCGGCTTGAGCGATTGCATCCTCGGTCTCGGCCACCATCATCATGGCGTCCTGGTCGACGGAGCGGCTCTGGGTCTGGAAAAGCTGGTCGAAAAACGGCCTGACCTTCTGCTGCCACTTCTTGCGGGTGCGCTCCAGCCTCGAGCGTGCCTCCTGCTCATCGAGAAAGACAAAGCGCGACGACCATCGATAGGTGAGCGGCATCAGGTCGAGGCTGTTCAGGATCCCCGGCCAGCTCTCTGCGGCTAAGCCGTCGATGGCGACGACACCGAGGAAACGGTTCTCGACGGTCGGCGTCAGGCCGTGCTGAAGCTCAGCGGTGACAAGCCAGTCGAGATACATCGGGATATCCGGCAGGCGGATCGGGTGGTTCTCGCCGGTGATGCAGAAGCGGATGAACTGGAACAGCTCGTCGTAGCGCGCGACGCGGAAACCGCCACGCTCTTCGGTTTCCCTCGTCACCATGCGGCGTATGGAGACGACATTGGCAAGATACTGCTCCACTTCGCGGATCGAGGTCCGGAAGGAATCGAGCGCCGTATCGGCGTAGGTAGCAGAACGGCTCCCTTCATCGGCATAGACGTAGCGCGTCAGGCCCGATCGCCGTAGCTCCGGCGGCCGCCAGGTCAGGATCAGCGCGTGCCGGCTCTCGAAATGTCCGCTCTCCCTCTCAAAGTGAGACCTGCGCTCCGTATCGATGGCGCGCGTCACCGGATCGGGGAAATGGCAGGCGTCCTCTGCCGGATAGTCGATCGTCGGGACCCGCAAAGCTTCGACCTGTATCATCCAGCCCGAGCCGAGCCGCGACAGGATCGTGTTGATCTGGCGCGACACCTCGTTGCGCTCTGCATCGGTCGAGCTTTCGCTATCCGGACCCGCGAAATACCAGCCGGCCATCAGCGAGCCGTCTTTCAGCAGGATCACCCCGTTGTCGACCAGGCCTGCATAAGGAACCAGATCGGCGAAGGACGGGCCGGAGTGTCGGAACTGTTTCAGTGCCACCATGCCCGCGACCTCAGAACTTGCGCCAGGGCGTCGAGGTCGGCCGATAGTGGGACCGATAGGAGACATGCCGCAGATAAACGCGGCGCATCAGCGGGTCGGATTTCGCCATCATGCGAAGGGCCGCGACCGCAACGAGCCAGATCGCGACGCCGAACAATGCGGCGTACCACGTCAGCACGACGAAGATCAGGACCACGGCGGCAAGCCCGGTGAGCAATACCAGCTCGCGGTCGGCGCCCATCAGCAGGTTCGGGCGCGACAGCGCCCGGTGGACCCGAGAACGCGCAAGGTTGGAACCCGGCTCAGCCATGGGCCCCCTCCCCTTGCGCGCGAAGCATTACCAGTTCGATGATCCCAGGCCCGGTTCGAGCCTCCATCTCGCCAATCGAAGCGCCAGTTGCGCCGAACAGGGCGACGATCTGTGTCGCGCCGAGCAACACGCCGCCAACGAGGGCGACGTAGCAAAGCCGCCTTGCGAAATCATTCAACTCGCCCCCGAAGATCAGCATGCCGCCGGCGATCGCGACTGCGGCGAGTGCGATGAAGCCGGCAACCGGCCCGGTGATCGATTGCTGGATTTGCTGAAGCGGGGATTCCCACGGCAGACTGCCGCCTGAAGAGGCGAAGGCCGGATCCGCCAAACCGATGAAAGAGACGGCGGCGAATGCCGCAAGCGCGATGGCAATCCTGATCTTATGCGACATGACTATCCTCATCGATCTGCGCGTAGTGCTCGGTTCGGTAGCGGGCGTTTGCGAAACCCTCGACATGGATGACCTCACGGACCCGCCTCCCCTTCCCCGTTCGTTCTATCGAGACGATCAGGTCCACCGCCTCGCCTACCACTTCCTGCATGGGCTGCTGGCTCACCTCCGCGGTCAATTGTTCGAGCCGGCGAAGCGCCGACATCGCCGTGTTCGAGTGGATGGTGGTGACGCCGCCCGGATGCCCGGTGTTCCAGGCCTTGAGTAGCGTGAGGGCCGCCCCGTCGCGCACCTCACCAACGATGATCCGGTCGGGCCGCAGACGCATGGTGCTCTTGAGAAGCCGGGCCATATCGATCGTGTCGCTCGTGTGGAGCGCGACCGCGTTCTCGGCGGCGCATTGGATCTCCGCCGTGTCTTCGAGAATGACGATCCGATCGTCCGGCGCATTCGCTACGATTTCGGCAATGACCGCGTTGGCAAGCGTCGTCTTGCCCGAACCGGTGCCGCCAGAAATCACAATGTTCATGCGAGAAGCGATCGCGCTGCGCAGAACCGATACCTGCGCCGCCGTCATGATCTTATGCTTCACATAGTCGTCGAGCGGGATCAGGCGCGAAGCCCGCCGCCGGATAGTGAAACTCGGTCCGGAAACCACTGGCGGCAGCAGGCCCTCGAAACGATGGCCGCCGATCGGCAATTCGCCGGAGATGATCGGTTGCTCGTCGTCGGCTTCTGATTGCAGTGCGTGCGCGACGCTGCCAATGATCACTTCTGCCGCGGCCGGGCTGAGCAAACCTGCAGGGGCCACGCCATGGCCCAGGCGCTCGATGAAGAGCTTGCCATCGGGGTTGAGCATGATCTCGACGACCGTCGCGTCGTCGAGGGCGACGCAGAGCTGATCGCCAAGGGCATCCTGGAGCTTGCGGACGAGACGGGAGTGGGAGCGTAGCTGGGTCACGCGGCGCTCCTGATCGCTGTCACGTCGGTCCGCGGGATCGGATGATAGCCTGAAGGGCAGACCCGAGCGAAGCTGGCGCGATCGGCAGGCAGGCTTCCGGCAATAGCGATAGTGTTGCCGATTGCAGCCGGTTCACCCAGCCGTCGCATCGGCCAGCCTGCACGCTTCAGGATACGCTCGAAGCGAAGATCGGTCGCTGTGACGATCTCCGTGTAGCCGCCGGCCATCGCCCATTCGATGATGCCGGCGAACAGGGTAAGCGTCGCAAAGTGCAGTTGGCTCGCATCTCTCCGTGTTACAAGGTCGGTATCGACGCAGAAGCGCGAACTTTCCACCATTCCCGGATGTGCGGTGAGCGAGCCTGCATTGAGCAATTGGGTAAAGGTCTGATCGAGCATCGTGGGCCCGAAGGCCGGAAGGAGACGGACGCAACCGGCGACCCGCCCACTGTCAGTAATCGCCAGAAGGTAGCTCGGCATGAAATTATCGTATTGGTCGCGCTCTTCCCCAGCGATGATGGAGACGTCCCATTCGAGACGGCCACCGAACACCGTCGCGCGAAGGCGGTGCATCTGTTTGAGGAAGCTTCGATACCGTTCGTATTGGTCCGGCGAAACTGTGAGTATCCGCATCGTAATCTCCGCATGAACAGGTCATGCGAACAGAAATCATCTCACGGTGCGTTTGCCTACGTGCAGATTTGCACCTCAGGTGATTCTACCGAGTCGGTGTTCCAAGGCGCGAAATGCGAGCGGGTGAGGCCGGCCAGACGCCGACAAGGTTGTGCAGATCTGCACTTGGTGCCACGTCGCACAGAAGAAGGGAATCGGTCTAACTCACAGATAGCATTTGAAGAATCGGGATTTAGTGTGATTTCGATTGAAACGCGCGTAACCTTTCATTAACCAAAAACGTCTTGCAACCTCACCCGCATTAGGTAATCGTCACGGATAAATGGCAATACGCGCCAATTAACCGTGACAAGAGATAACACC